>CAXMOQ010000027.1:0-238 GCA_964195015.1 uncultured Flavobacteriaceae bacterium
CAAACTTATACAAAAATGCAAACACAATATTAAATTTATAACATGGACAGCCTTCTTATTTCGAGCTGTTTTTATTTTAGCCATTCCGAATTTATCACAAGATTTTTATAGGTTTATTTGGGATGGTCGTATGATTCTTGAAGGCTTTAATCCTTATTTATATACACCAGAATCATTTATTAGTAGTGGAGAATTACCAGTAGCTCAAGCTCAAGAATTATACAATGGTATGGGAGGT
>CAXMOQ010000027.1:248-13108 GCA_964195015.1 uncultured Flavobacteriaceae bacterium
CGGATTACGTAAAGTTAATCATGCTGTATTCCGCTTTGTTTTTTTTGTTTTATAAACTCATACAAATCACAAAACATAATATTAAAGTTCTTACTTGGATAGCCTTCTTATTTCGAGCTGTTTTTGTTTTAGCCATACCGAATTTATCACAAGATTCTTACCGTTTTATTTGGGATGGCCGTATGATTCTTGAAGGCTTTAATCCATATTTATATACACCGGAATCTTTTATAAGTAATGGAGAATTACCAGTAGCACAAGCACAAGAGTTATATAATGGTATGGGAAATTTAAACGGCAGCCATTTTAGTAATTATCCGCCATTAAATCAACTTTGTTTTGTAATTGCCGGCTTGTTTGCAGGGAAAAGTATTTTAGGTTCTGCAATTGTGATGCGATTATTAATAATAGCTGCCGATTTTGGAACTTTGTATTTTGGTAAGAAGTTATTGGAAAAACTGAATATTCCAACTTATAATATATTCTGGTATATCCTTAATCCGTTTATTATTATTGAACTCACCGGAAATCTTCATTTTGAAGGTGTGATGATTTTCTTTTTATTGTGGAGTTTGTATTTGCTGCAAATTGGGAAATGGAAATGGTCTGCTCTTGTTTTGGCCTGTTCGGTTTCTGTTAAGTTAATCCCTTTGATTTTTTTACCACTGTTTTATCAATGGTTTACCATAAGACCTCTCGACTGCGCTCGAGGAGACAATCACGATTATTTGCCTGATCGAGCGCAGTCGAGACCTAAAAGGTTTTTTAGACTTATGACCTTTTACACGATAGTTGGTATTTCAACCATACTATTGTTCGCTCGTTTTTATTCTTCAGAATTCGTGAATAATTACGCTCAAACGGTTGGGCTTTGGTTTCAAAACTTCGAGTTTAATGCTAGTTTATATTATATAGCACGCGAAATTGGTTACTTGTTTAGAGGGTATAATGAAATTGCCATTATTGGAAAGATTATCCCATTAATTGTTATTCTTTTTGTTTTAATAATAACCATTTTTAGAAAGAATAGAACAATGATCGAATTGATGACGGCGATGTTATTGGTTTTATCCTTTTATTATTTTACAAGTACAACCGTGCATCCTTGGTATGTGGCAACACTTTTAATATTTTCAATTTTTACAAAATATAAGTTCCCTTTGATATGGAGTTTTGTAATTATCTTGAGCTATCTAGCCTATGCCAATTCCAACAATCAGGAAAACCTGTGGATAATCGGTGTAGAATACCTTGTGGTTTATGGTGTTTTTGTATGGGAAGTGTTTTTTAAAAAAGATGCTTCGACAAGCTCAACATGACAAATAGGTAATTTATAATCTAAAAAACTATAACATTTTAAGCGTATTAAGCTCCAATTCTGTAAGATGTTTCCAGTGTCCACGCGGAATATCCTTTTTGGTAAGATGCCCAATGGCTACACAATCTAAAGTAACGATTTCGTACTTTAAATGGTCAAAAATAGATCGGATGATGGTGTTCCCAATATTTTTAATCTTAAGTCCAATTTCATTTTTCGAGGCGCCAACAATATAACTTACCTCTTCAACAGCGACTAATTTGCCTTCAATTTTTAAACCTTCCTGAATTTTTTTTAAATCTTCTAATTTCAGGTTCTTATCCAGTTCAATATGAAATAAGCGAGGAACACCATTTTTAGAGTTAGTAAACTTTTCAACAATAGTTTCGTCGTTGGTAAATAATAACAATCCCAACGAGCTTCTACCTAAGCGACCAATTGGTTTTATTCTGGAGTTTGTAGCATTTGCCACTAAATCCATCACCGTTCTTCCTTTCCCTTCGCTTGTTGTAGTTGCAAATCCTTTAGGCTTATTAAGCAATACATAGGCCTTTTTCTCCGGATTAATACGCGCGCCATCAAAGCGAACCTCGTCATCCAGCTTCACTTTAAATCCCATTTCGGTAATTACTTTACCGTTAACGCTTACACTACCTATAGAAATGTGCATATCTGCATCACGACGCGAACACACACCGGAATTTGCGATATACTTGTTTAAACGAATTTCATCTGGATTAGATGCTGTTTTTGGTTGTGGCTTCTTCTTTACAGGAGCATGCTCTTTTACATAACTTTTTTTGTGATTGGGTTTGCCATCACGACCAGAAGTTTTTCCTTTACTCTTACTATCCCGTTGTTTACTCATAATCATTTCCCGAGAAAATGGGAATCTATTAATTAATAATTTTTACATCTACGCTTGAGCTTTGATGTATGAAGATGCAAAGGTAAGACATTAGTTTACATTAACTATTAAATTCAACTGTTGAATTGACGCTCTCTATTAGCGATGAACTTCGCGACTTTGAACGAGGATAATGACAATCTTAATAAAGATTTTCTAAAGTCTATTCAACAATAAATCAACATCAATTAAAAGAATACTGAACACACCGGCAACTATTATAAATTTCAAAATATTATGTAGTATGAGGTAATGCGATTTGCTGTTGGATTTCCACAATAATAGCAGAAAAATAAAGAGTAAAATTATACTTAAATAAAAAAAGTAATTCATTTTTCCAACATGAAAATTAAAAATGAGCAAGTACGCGGGAACAAGTGTAAAAATAGCCAATAGGGTAAGCATTATTTTGGACGTTTTCTCACTATAAACAATGGGAATAGTCTTGTAGTTAAGGGCCAAATCGCCTTTTATATTTTCTAAATCCTTGGTAAGTTCTCGCATCGCTATAATTAGGAATAAAAACATGGCATGAACAAAAATGACGGTTTCAAAATTCTTATAATAAATAAAAACAGCAAAGAATGGCGTAATAGTAAGAATGGCTGATGTTAGATTTCCAATTATTGGTAGTTTTTTCAGCTTATGAGAATAAAACCAAATAGCAAAAATGTATAAAGAGAAAAACATTACGGCTCTAAACGACACATAACTCGCCATGATTACAGCAATGAAATTCAGCACAAAATAAAATACCAATTTTGTATTCTGACTTACCAATCGATCCAACATTGATTTTTGTGGACGATTAATTAAATCCTTTTCATAATCGTAAAAATTATTAATGATATAACCTCCTGCAATGGTTGCCGAAGAAGCTAAAACAAGCATCAATAAATTCAGATCTAAAACAACATCACGTAATGGTTTGTCGTGCGCAAGAATATAAATAGATGATAAGTATTGAGCAATAACAATGATTAAGATGTTGTATCCGCGTACTACTGAAAATAAGCTGAAAAATTTGAGTAGAATGTGCTTCTGTCTTCGTGATAACATATAACCTTGTTTAATGAGATCCTGAAACAAGTTCAGAATGACAGAGAATTAGAAGTTGTAAACCACTTCCAATTTATAAGCTGCTAGTGCTTGTTTTGCTATATCAATATCTTTGGTAAATCCTAAAATATAGCCTCCACCACCAGAACCACAAAGTTTCAAATAGTATGCGTTAGTTTCTATGCCTTTTTTCCAAAGTTTATGAAACTGTTTTGGGATCATAGGTTTAAAATGGTTCAATACCACTTTAGATAATTGCTTCGTGTTACTAAATAACGATTTAATGTCGCCTTTTAAGAAATCTTCAACACAAGCATCGGTATGTTTTATAAACTGGTTTTTAAGCATTTTACGAAATCCTTCTTGCTTCATGTTTTCCATAAAAATCCCAACCATTGGCGCGGTTTCTCCAATAATACCACTATCTAATAAAAACACAGCGCCTTTACCTTCACTCTTTTGTGACGGAATTCCGGTGGCTTCAATATGATCTTGTGAATTAATAAGAATTGGAATACTTAAATAACTGTTTAACGGATCTAATCCAGACGATTTTCCATGGAAAAACGCTTCCATTTCAGAGAAAATAGTTTTAAGCTTCAAAAGCTTTTCTCTGGTTAGGTTTTCAAGAACTGTAATTTTATCCTTTGCATATTTATCGTAAATAGCAGCTACTAATGCGCCACTACTCCCAACGCCATAACCTTGTGGAATTGAAGAATCAAAATACATTCCATGTTCAACATCCTTTTTTAATACTTCAATATCGAACGACACAAGATTTGTATCAATGGATTCTAAATGAGCAACAAACCTTTTCAGGTTTTTATTAGAATTAACAGCCTCATCAGAAGCATTTTCATCTTTTTTTAAAGCACCGTTATAAAAGTTATAAGGAATGGATAAACCTTTGGAATCTTTAATGATACCATATTCTCCAAAGAGTAAGATTTTCGCGTAAAAAAGGGGCCCTTTCATAAAACAGTATTCAGTTATCGGTATTCAGTCAACAGTGCCATATATTTCAAATATACGTTAAATTTCAACTTGATGCGCACCAAAACCAATTCTGTCACAAATATACTGACCATTTTGGCAATGTGCAACTAATTCATTTTGAATGAATTTAATCACTTGCTCTACTTCTTGTTCTGGATACAATACATGAATATTTGCTCCAGCATCTAATGTAAAACATACATTTAGATTTGTTTGTTGTCTAAAACTCCAGATTTTGTTAATAATCTCAAGCGTATTAGGTTTCATTAAGATGAAATAAGGCATACTCGTCATCATCATGGCATGTAGTGTTAAAGCTTCACTTTCAACAAGGGCAATAAAGTCCTTTAAATTCCCAGATTCTAGAATCGTTTTCATTTTACCTATGTTGTCATGGGCTTGCTTAAAACGTTCTTGGGCATAAGGATGATTATGCATTAAATTATGACCAAGCGTGCTACTTACTTGCTTTTCTCCTTTATCGACTAACAAAATGGTGTCTTGATAATTTTTAAAATTGTCATGAACCTTAAAAGGATACTTAATTCCGTATAAATCAGAGCTTCCTACAACATCTTTATGCTTTCCCCAAACTACTATATTACCTTCGATACTTCTGCAAGCACTTCCCGAGCCTAAGCGTGCTAAAAATGACGCTTTTCTATTGAAATATTTATCATCAAATAACCTTTCGACTGCACTCAAGGAGACATTAGAATTAACCAGTTTTTTTTCAATACTCATTAAACACAATGCTAATGCGCTCATTCCTGAAGCAGACGATGCGATGCCCGAACTATGTGGAAATGAATTAGACGTTTCAATTACAAAATGATAATCCTTTAAAAAAGGCACATACTGCTCAATACGTTTGAAAAAAGTTTCAATTTTTGGTTTAAAATCGTCTTTTTGTTTGCCTTCAAAAACCAAGTCGAATGAAAAGTCATTCGTTTTTTCCTTTTTAGAGAATGCCAAGGTTGTTGTTGTTTTACAAGTATCAAGTGTAAAACTTACGGATGGGTTTTCTGCAATTTGAAGATCTCTCTTTCCCCAATATTTTACCAGTGCAATATTGCTTGGTGATGACCAGGTAATACTTCCGCTTTCAACATTGATCGTATAGTTATGTGGAATAAAATCTTTTTCGGTCATTTAATCTAAATCTTGGCACAAAGAGAACAACTTCACCATAGTTTTATAATTTCTAGCCGTTGCAGTAACTTTTAATTTCCTTTCAAAAAAATTATTACTAAACTTAGCTTGTCCATAACCTTTAGCGCAGTAAAAATAAATGCAGTCGTTGATAATTACATATTCTTCATCTGGATAGTTTTTTTTAGACGCAAGTTCTACTAGCTCCTTATTTGGTTTTGAGCTTAACATAGTGAAATAACTCTTCTCTTTTTTTACTTCAATAAAAGGGCAATCATCAAAAACAGCTTGCAATTCGGGTCTAGTTTTTACTATAACTGACACATCAAACCCGAAATGGTCTAAAATCGCTTTTTTAATCTGCTCTTCAATATTATTAATTTGTTCTACTAAAGATTCAAAAATCACATTGCCACTTTGAATATAGGTTTGCACATTTTGAAATCCGTTGTTAGTAAGTAACTCACGTAATTCTGCCATGGGCACTTTTTTATGTCCGCCAACATTGATTCCACGAAGCAAGGCTATATAAATGCTCATATATTTTTAAAAATTGGTCTCGTAGTATTTCGTTCAATGACATCGGTTTTAATAACCTTGATATTAATATCATCGCTATGTCCTGCATTTTCAAGCTTACCAATAAGCATTTCGGTCGCTGTGGTTCCCATAATCTCACCATGTTGACTTATGGTAGTGAGTTTAGGGTTGGAATGTCTTGCTAAAATTCCATTGGAAAATCCAATAGCAGAAAAATCTTTAGGAACATCAAGTCCTTTTTTGAGTGCAATTTTTATGCCTTCCAAAGCTACTTCTTCGTTTGTGGCAATAAGGCCATCCATTAAATTGTCTTTAAAAAGAGGAGATAACATAGCTTCATAACCGCTATAATGGTCTTCTCTTTTGTTTACAATATGGTCGTTATTTACATCAAGGTTCACAGCATTTAACCCAGCTACATATCCTTTTAACATATCTTGGCTAACTTTTAAATGATTAATTGCCGATGCAAAACCTATGTGTTTACAGCCACTTGAGGCAAGTCGTCTTACAGCATCAACGGCGGCCTCATAATTATTTGTAATTACCTTATCACACTGCACGTCATTTGCCACTCTATCAAGCATAACAATTGGCAAATCGAAAGCCAAGGTGTCATTAAAATGTGCAAACTCCTTTTTTAGTTCTGTCTCCTCCGACATGGAGATAATAAACCCATCAACGCTACCATTGGAAAGCATTTCTATAGTTTCAACTTCTTTATTATAAGATTCATTGGTAATACAGATAACTACTTTATAACCCTTTTCTAGTGCTGTTTTTTCAATCCCTTTGAGGGCTTGTGCCAAAAAATAATCCAACATATTAGGTATAATAATTCCAATGGTTTTGGTCTTTCTGTTTTTCAAGCTTAACGCATTAAGATTGGGTCTATAATTAATGAGTTTTGCGTACTCTTGAATTTTCAATCGTGTGGCTTCCCCAATTTCATCGCTATCTTTTAAGGCTTTAGAGATTGTAGAAATTGACACATTAAATTGCTCTGCTATGTCCTTAAGGGTTGCTTTTTTCATGAACTAAATAGTTTCTTCTTTCTTTATTAATTCGTCTAAAATTAACAATTTTATCCTTTACTTTGAAATATGCTGCGCTGCAATAAAAGCACCTGTCCATGCATTTTGAAAATTAAATCCGCCTGTAACGGCATCTACATTGACAACTTCGCCAGCAAAATAAAGGTTTTTATGCAGTTTGCTTTCATAGGTTTTAAAGTTAATTTCTTTTAAGTTAATGCCGCCTGCTGTCACAAATTCTTCTTTGAATGTACTTTTCCCATTGACATTAAAAATAGCTTTGGTTAACTGACCTGCCAATACTTCTAACTGTAGTTTATTCAAATCTGCCCAACGGGTTTCATTTGTCATATTTGAGGCTAAAACCAATTGTTGCCATAAACGTCTTGGTAAATTGAATTGGGACGATTTAAACACTGTTTTCTTCGCTAAATTGTGTTTTAAATCTTTTAAAATATCCAGACAATTTTCAAAAGATAGTTTGATAAAGTTGACTTGAATCGAGAATTTATAATTTCGCTTAGCCAATTCAATGGCGCCAAAAGCGGAGAGTTTTAATATGGCTGGAGCGCTCATACCATGATGCGTAATTAATAGCGGTCCTTCAGAATATAAATCGGTATCAACAACACTAACTTCGACATCCAAAGCCACAACACCCGGAATATCTTTGATACGATTATCCTTAATATTGAATGTGAACAATGATGGTATCGGTTGCACAATTGTATGCCCAAGTTGTTTAAGCATACTCCAAATTTTGGTATTACTTCCTGATGCAACAAGCAATTTTTTTGCTAAAAATTCGCCTTGATTGGTTGAAATTATCCAGTTTTCAACTTGTTTTTCAATTTGTTGTACCGAATGATTCTTCAACACCTCAACCTCATATTTCTTGGCTTCATTTAAAAAACTATCGATGATGGTTTGTGATGAATTTGAAACTGGAAACATTCTACCATCCTCTTCAATTTTTAGTTTCACGCCTCGTTTTTCAAACCACGCTATAGTATCTCCGGTCATGAATTGATGAAAAGGACCTAATAACTCCTTTTCTCCTCTTGGGTAATGTTTTACTAATTCCTGCGGAATAAACTCGGCATGCGTCACATTGCAACGACCTCCACCAGAAACCTTAACTTTAGTTAGAACCTCGTTACCACGTTCAAGAATTGCAATTTTAATTTCAGGATTTTGTTCCGCTATATTTAACGCTGCAAAAAAACCAGCAGCGCCTCCTCCAATTATTATAATATCGTATTGACTCATGTCTCTAAAAAGTTCGTAAATTTACTATTAATTATATTGGAAACTAGTTTGAAAAAAATCCCGCTTTTATTAATCCTTTTAAGCTTTAGTTGCAATACTGGTAACTTAACGATTATTGCCGATTTGCCAAATAGTTTAAAAGAAGTATCGGCTGCAGAAATTACAGCCGCATCCGATTTACTATGGGTCATTGAGGATGCTGGAAACAAAAATCGCTTGTATGGCATAAATGAAAAAGGTAAAATTAAGAGAGAATTAAAAATCGCTAATACTAAAAATAAGGATTGGGAAGATTTAACCAGTGATGCATCAGGAAATATTTATATAGGAGATTTTGGCGACAACCATAAAAAAAGAAAAAAATTCACAATTTTAAAGATTGACCATCTTGAGTTAACAAATAAAAGTACTCAAGGAAAAAAAATAAATTTTACTTTACCAAAGGATAACAAATCACAGAACTTTGAAGCTTTTTTTTTGCTAAATGATTTCTTTTATGTGTTTAGTAAAAACGAAAAACACGGCAAACTATTTAAGGTACCTAACGTTATTGGAAACCATGAAGCTACTTTTGTAACCGATTTTGTTTTGTCTGGAAAAGATAATAGGATAACATCGGCCGATATTAGTAAAGACGCCAAGACTGTAGTGCTTCTGAATCACGATAAGGTATGGTGTATTACCAATTTTAAAAACGATGCCTTTTTTGAAGGCGATATTCGTGCTTTAGAATTTAATCATAAATCACAAAAAGAAGGTGTTTGTTTTAAATATCCAAACACCTTAATTATAACGGATGAAAATAATGACAAAACCGGAGGGAATGTTTATGATTTTAAATTAAACTAAAATCCAAATCCCAGTGAGAACGCAATCCTTAAACCATCTTCGCTACTGAATAACGATAGATTCGCTGTAAGCATATCTACCATATTTAAAAACAGGCCACCACCAATAGAGGTATTTAACTTGTCCTTGTTGAAATCTAAATCTGAAACTAATTCATCATCAACCCAAATTCGACCATAATCAAATCCTCCATAAAGCCCTACTTCAACAGGTAAAATCGATGTTTTAAAACGCTTAAAATTAAATCGAATATCGGTAGCTTGATAAAATGATGATTTACCCGTAAACCTTTGATTTCTATAACCCCGAAGTCCATCGCTCGCTCCAATAGATGCCGCTTGGTAGAATTCAAAATCATCACCAAAAATGAAATGCCCTTTAACTTTTGTAGCTAATACTAATCGTCCACTAGGATTCAATTTATAATCTACACCCAAAGATGGAATGAGATAACCAAAACTATTAGAATTATCGATGTTATCTTTATATCCCAAAGCTATCTGAAAATCTAATCCTAGTGTTGGAAATGCAGCATAATCCTTATTTTTATAGCCATACGTTACATCTGCTCCAATAAAATATTGACGTTCAAACTCTTCATTTGATAGCAACAAATCTGACAAAAAACGACCTTCTGTGTTTTCTATTTCGACAGATTCATAGTTCACACCAAGGGCAAACTTGCTCCCATATTCACCATTTCTGATTAAAGAAGGAGAAAACAAATAGCTGGATTTTCTCACCCGATTATAATCCGCACTTTTTTCATCTTCACCTGGCGCAGGATCTACGTGTAAATCTATGGTCGAATTTCCATAGCCAAAGAAATTTACCGAATAGTTAGGGCTTGTAAATGACGCATCAATTCCAAGGTTAACATTATTAAACACGCCTTCAAACTCTCCAATATAGTTTATATTAAATCCATTAGTAGCAAGATATACAAAACCCAAAATATTATGTTTAGAAAGGAAATTCTCTCCATCAAATCCGTTTTTTATAAACAAACCACCCAAACCCAATTTAAGACCGTCATCTGGATTATATCCAATAACAGGAATAATAACTCTGGAGTTATATTTTATCTTTCTATAGTCATAGATATTCGTGAAATAATCATCATTTAGATGAAATCTTCCATTCTTGCTTTCTATTTTACTTTCTTTTGATTTATAGTCATAAACATCTGTTTTTTTGCCATTTACAATATTATAGGTATCCTTATTTTGACCTCCAGATAATCGTAATCTTATTTTTGAAGGAGCACTGCCTTTAACTTCGAAGTAATCATCATCATCCAATCCAAAAATCCAAATTTCTTTGGTCTCTGATGGTTTGTACAATCTTTCACGAAAAAGCTCTCCTTTTTCACCCTTTTTAATACGATATACTTTAACTGATGTAATGCCTTCAGGCAATCGCTCTATTTCAAAATAGTCGTCTTTATCTGTACCTCTAACTGTGGCATATTTATTAACTATTTTAAAATACTCGTCCGCAATCGATTTTAAATTCGCGCGCCGTCCTTGCAATTTAGTTTTAATAATATTAATCGTTTCATCTCTTACTTCCTCTGGAAAATTGAGAAATGCCTCATCAATAACAGCATCAGTAAGGTTATTTTGAATATACTTTACTTGCTCATCCCAGACACTTTTATCAGATTCTGTTATTAAGGCAACGTCCAGCGGGAAAGGTTCGACATTAAACCATTTTGAGTCTTTGAGTTCGGCTTCATAAGATCTTAACAATCGTATCGGGGGAATGATGAACGTTGCAAAATTCATAAGCGCCCCATCATCCATAAGTGAAAAAGCTTGATCTCTATCTCTTGGAACCGCTCTATATATTGTTTTTCCGTTTTCTTTAAACACTGCCCATCGCCATTGATCTTGATGTCTGTCCCAGTCACCAATTACCATATCAAAAAGTCGTGCCCTAACATAAAAAGCTTCATCAACCACATGATTTTCATTTTTCCTTATTTTCTCTAACATATCGTAGGTGCTAATGAGCTTATTTGAAAACCCAAAGCCTTCTTTATCCCCAAATCCATCGGTTGTTCGTTCCTCGATCATATATAATTCATCGCCAAATTCGTCATTAAATTTTCCTATGGCCTTTTGTTTTGGTACGTAATACAGTTTAGGCGAGGTATAATATACATCGACAGCTTTTGATAATGTTGCCATTGTAAATGGTGCATAAGGATGTGATGCCGTGAAACCATCCATGAGTAATTCATCTGTATCTGTCCCTTCAAAATCCGGTGTTATATACTGGTCTTGAAAAACAACAGCCTGTAGATACTGTACTGCTTCTTTCTTTAAAGCTCGCATTACGTATTCCTGCCCTTCAGGATTTATCAATCGTAATGATTTAGACTGATGTCCTCCTCCCTTTCTTACTGGTGTTAGACCACCAAAAAGGGTGTCCAAATTAACGTTTGGCGCTTTAATTTTTCTGCTAAAATGTTTTCTGTAGCGTTCTCCCCAAAGTGATTTATAGAAATTGCTTTTGGTAGTTTCTTCTTCAGTGTAAACCGACGCTCTTGTATATTCCGAAATGCTATCATTAAAGTTAAAGTCTAATTGCACATGATCTGCGTCCAAAACTTTGGTCTCGAATACCATTTTATCTTCTTTAGATGAATAAAAACGAACTGCAGAAGATCCGTCCTTAAAGACATCAAGAATAGCAAAACCTGGCGAACCGTAAGAAAAAATCCCGCTACCTACGTTTCTCGTGGCCGTTATTTTAGAGCCTGACCCACTTATTATTTGATGTAAATTGTTTTCAACTAAATATTGCAAACTATGTTCATGACCTGAAACAAAAATAACTTTCTCATTTTCTTGTGATAAGGTTACAATAAATTTTTTGAACTCCCTGTATCTCATGTTTTGTTGGTCTGCATGAGAAACTCCTCCTGTTTTTCTAATAATGTTCTTTAATGTCCCTAACACTGGAAGTGGGGTCATATGTGACTTAAAATCATATTGCCCACCATGAGGCCCATTGGTAAACATTGGATTGTGCATTGCTACTATGGTAGTTTTACCTCTAGTTTTTTTTATTAAGTTTTCAAACTCTTCAATAAATCTGTCCCGCGTTTTAAACTCACAAGCATCATTTAAATTTGGATGCTTGTCCCAATCGGTAATATACCATTGCGTATCAATAATAATTAAAACAATATCTTCCGAAATATCAATTTTTTTAATAGGGCATCCATTCTCTGGCAAAAAAGTGTTCTTGCCCAATATGTCTTCTATATATTTTTCTTGTCTTTTTAATCCCTTAACGCCATTATTATACCAATCATGATTACCAGGAATAAAAATGGTTTGACCTTTAAAATCCTTTACAGCTTCGGTCTGTGCATTAAGTTGATGTTCTGCAAATGCTCGGCCTTCTTCATCTTTTTTAGGCATTCCTTTCGGATAGATATTATCTCCTAAAAATAAGGCAGTACTATTTTCGGAGGCTTTATTTAATTCGGTATTAAAATCCTTTAAAGCTTCCGATGAACTGCCTAAAGTTGAATTTCCCGCATCTCCAATTAAATAAAATGAATGTATAATCGTTTTACCTTGAGGAAAGCTTTCGTTTTGGTTTTCGACTTTATATTGTGGTTTATACGTTGCACATGAATCTATAAAGAGCAATAAAATAATTAAAATGATGTATTGCTGAAATCTCATACTATTAGATTAATTAACTATTTTAGTAA
>CAXMOQ010000027.1:13118-21230 GCA_964195015.1 uncultured Flavobacteriaceae bacterium
ATTTATATGGACAATTTACTTCTTGAGGTTGAAAAATACGCAACTTCTTTATTAAGAACGAAATTATCTCATGCTTATACATATCATAATTTAAGTCATACGCAACGCGTAGTTAAAAGCACGAAGGAACTTATTGAAGGTGAGAAAATTGACGAAGCAAATGCCAAAATTTTACTAATCGCTGCTTGGTTTCATGATGTTGGTTATATAAACGGATTTGAAAATCATGAAGATAAAAGTAACGAGATTGCTACTGAATTTTTTGAAAATCATGACGTTAATGATGATACTATAGCCCAAATTTCAAGTTTAATTCTTGCAACAAAAATGGGCTACGAGCCTAAAAATTTATCTGAAAAAGTAATACGTGATGCCGATTGTGCACACTTTAAAAGTAAAGATTTTTTTGACATTAGTGAATTACTACGACACGAATGGGAAGAAACGTGTGACAAAACGTTTAGTGACGTGAAATGGATCGAGGAGAATATTTCATTTTTAAATAAGCAACATCAATATTATACTAACTATGCCATTAATAACTGGCAAAAAGGCAAAGAAAAAAATTTAGCAACATTATTTAAAGCACTAAAAAAGCAAAAGCAAGAAGAAAAAAAGGCTAAAGCCAAGGAAGCGGAATTAAAAATAAAGAAGAATAAGGCAATACTCCCCGAGCGTGGTATAGAAACCATGTTTCGGGTTACCCTTAAAAATCACATTACCTTAAGTGAGATCGCCGACACCAAAGCCAACATCCTATTATCTGTAAATGCTATTATTGTGTCCTTGGTGCTTTCAAACTTAATTCCTAAATTGGATAATCCAAACAATCATTACCTTATTTATCCGACTATTATTTTTGTTCTTTTCACCGTTGTTTCCATGATATTATCTGTTTTGGCAACGCGACCAAATGTAACCAGTGGAAAATTCACCAAAGAGGATGTTGCCAATAAGAAAGTGAATTTATTATTTTTTGGAAATTTTCATAAAATGAAGCTCGATGAGTTTGAATGGGCCATGGGAGAAATGATGAAGGACCGTGATTATCTCTATTCCTCCATGAAAAAAGATTTATATTTTTTGGGTAAAGTTTTAGACAGAAAATACAAAATACTTCGTGTCACTTACACTGTTTTTGTGATTGGTATTATTTTAAGTGTTATTGCGTTTACAATTGCTTTTCAGTATACTGGTCGTTAAGCTTTTATTTCTTTCATTAAATCTTCATAAGTATAAAACGCTTTATCATTTTGATCTTTATGATAAAGCACACTTACACGAATAGCCTTTAATCCTGTAACAGCTTGGAGATCCTGCAATTCAACAATTTCAACATCATTGCCTAAATAATGTTTCGATTGTAAAAACTTAATATAGCGCATGTACTCTATTTCATCCTTTTTTTGAGAATATACTATAGTGATTTTTCCTTTATCGGTAATGCGTATTTTAGTCCCTTTTATATAGGCCTTATCAACACGTTTTTTCACGATTTCGTACCTCGCGTTATAGGTGCCATCCACATCAAACTGTTTTTCATCCATTCTAAAGCTTATGGATAAAGGTGTGCTAAATACAAGTATCATTGAAGCCACATCTAATTGGATAGGATACTCGGATTGCCTCTGATAAAAGGCATTTTCCATTTCGCACATGACCTGTAATTGCCATAACCTTAAATTGTATAAATAGACATTATTAAAAGTATCTTCTCTTGTGATTGATTGTCCGATATACATGTTATGTTCAACGCCGTCTGTTTTAAAACGTTCAAAATAATGCGGATACATATTCTGAGCTTCAATTTGTTTGGCATCTAATAAAGAGGACATATCTTTATTAATTAATGTAATGGTATCATCATAATCTTTTCTGTTTTTATACACCTCATTCGTTCTACTATTTATACTACTAAAGTAAGTTTCGATTTCAGCATTTAATGTATTCAAATTAGACAAATGTTCAAATAGAGGATTAACTGCCTGCTTAAAAAATTCTGAAACAAATTGCTCGCTATCCACTTGAAAATGACTCTCCAGTCCTTCTAAATAATTATTTATTTGAAATATTATTTGCTCATAAATTAGTAAAGGTTCTTTCTTGAATGCTTTTTTAATGATTCCTTTTGCAGCATTTAGTTGCAAGGTTAAATCCTGTTTCGTTGCCGAATTTCTTGCTTCAGAAGAACCTTTTATATCTATTTGACCATAAAGCGGATAAACATCTTCAAAAGCAATTTTATTAAAAGCAACTTGATTTCCTCTAGCTTGTTCGTGAATAAAATTCTTTGCTTCCTTCTCAAATCTCCAATGCACACTTGGATGAATCGAAGTACATTCTTGTTGTATTACTGCCTCTATTAAATTTTCTTCTTCTTTTTTAGAGCGTTGTACAGCAGCTAAAATGTACGGCATGACATCTACCAATTTATTAGCGTTAATGCTGTTTAGCAATTTAGGTTTATCAGACACCAATTCTACAATCCCCAATAACCTACCTTCATCGGCAATAGGGGCAAAAATGGCACTTTTGATACCTTGATCATGCAAGGCCTTAATATAAGCTACTTCCCCTTTAGAATTATCAAAATACTTGTCAACATCGGATAGAGAAATAAACTTATTTTGCTCTATCATGCTACTATAAGACCATTTACATAACACATCACCACATTTCATAGATTCGCTTTTATTAAGAATAAAACTCTCAACACCATCGCCATAAAGACGTTCAAAACTATTCTCTTCGGCGTTATAGCTTACAAATCCAACTTTTAAATCCTTAATATTAAAAAGCGATCTAAATATGTCGTGAAAATTTTCAATATAAGTGGCATCTCGATGTTTGTTATCTGATATTAAATTTGACTTAATATTTGATATAGATTGGTCGTCGGTTACATCAAAAATATTAGATATCACAAAGCCTTTAAATATATAACTGTTTGGTGGAAATTTTTCTTTCCACATATCGATATTATCAAAATTATCTAAAAGTTCATCATAATCTTTCTGGGTAATTTTTTTAGCTTTTTCTGTTGGAGTTATTTCAATAAAATCGCCGTTATACAAAATTTTATAATAACGCATAATACCGTTAGCATCCGGCACTTCATAGAAAAAAGGGCGTTTGAAGTTTAAATTATACCCATAACAAAAGTTTAAAATAACAGTACATGCCATAATATAGGTATCATTCTCTGGCATATTTTTAATCTTAAGTTCAAAATCATCTCCTGCTGTTGCAATTATATTTTTAAATCGCTCGGATGAATTAAATATCAAGTTTTGAAAAGGAACGGACGCAGTTTTAATTTCATTCTTGGTCAAAACTTGACTGAAAGAATCTTCAAGAATAACACTTATTTCCTTTTTATAAGTTTCCAGTAACGAAAAATCTGTAAACCCTTCTCTTAATTCCCGATAAGGTTTTTGTGTTTTTAAAATCCCTCTTGCCTTTGTTGCTATAAATTCGTCATCACTTTTAGCAAGTTCCTCATAACGTTCTAACAACTTATTAAAGCTAATTTTAAGTAACATTGGCGACTCAAGATGTTCGTATTTTTCCATTTCCTTTAATTTTGTACAGTGTGAAAGTACTAATAAAATCAATTAGTCGCATACTTATTAACTTTATAACAAACTAAATTGTTCGTAATTTTTTAACTCTAAAAATAAGAATATAGTGTTTTTAGAATACCTTTCGTACATATTAACTAACAAAACTAATAATTATGTTCTCAAAAACTAATTTAATTTCGACGCTTGTGGGTGCCCTTTGGGCTTATTTTGGTGGTAATTTACTATGGGAAATCATAGGATCTTCTCTTTTTGAGAATGTTAATGATACCGTCCCAGACCAACTTCATTTAATTATTGCATGTGTAATTTCTGCTTTTGCTTTTTCTACAATTTATTCTAAATTATCAGGAGGAGGACATAGCCTTTCTCATGGCGCACAATATGGGTTATGGGTTGGTATATTCATCGGATTTGGAGAACGATGGTTTGACTTTACATTTGGAACTATTTCTACCTTGCATGATGCCTTCGTTAATGGTGTACTTAATGTTGTATTTTTTGTTGTGCTGGGGATTTTAGTAAGTTTAGTTTATGGAAAACTATCTTCTAGTGAATAAAGATAAATCCTGAACTAATTATAGCAAAAAAGGCTTCTCGATTTTTGAGAAGCCTTTTTATTTGCATATTCAATATTTTAAGACTTTATATCCTATTTCTTTTCTAGTAACACAATATCAAATTCCGAAGCAATAGAAATTTTTCCTTTTTTTACTTCAGTAGTTTGATTTGAGTAAGCATCGCGTAGCATATCGCCATCTTTAAATATTTTTGAAACATCTAATATCTTTTCGCCCTTAAATAAATCTAATCCAACAACAACCAAATCTTTATAATCACCTTTTGAGTAGCTCCTATAAAACAAATAAGGTTCTTGGGTTATCATCTGATGAACTCCTGCGCCGATAGCTGGATGATTTGCCCTGAACTGTCCCAATTTTTGCCAATGAGACAATACCTTTTTAGTAGATTCATCATTCTCTATATCATCCCAATTCATAAACGAGCGTAGTGTAGCATCTCCAACTGTTCCATCTATTACCAATGATCTGGCAGACTCATCACCATAATACACCTGGGATGTTCCTGGGGTTAGTAATAATTTGGTTGCCGTTTCAAAAGGTCTTTTTCTATCGGCGTCAAATGGTGGCAAAAAATCATGTGAGCTCAAATAGTTAAGCGTTCCAAAACCTTTTAATTCATTTTGTAGGATTTTGGAATATTTCGAAAAGATGTATTCATAATTATTATTGGCATCTGTCTTTAAATCGAAATTTATTAAGCTGTTAAAACCGTTCTCAAAGAAATTAACGGTTGTTTCCCCTCCATCATACGTATATAATTGCCCTGCACTAATAACATAGTTATAAGCTTCTCCAACAAGGTAAAAGTCATTGTTATCTAAGACTTTAGATGCATTATTCTTCTTCCATTGATCAAAGGCATAATCACATTCCTTTTTGAAATCACCCCAAATAGAAGCTTCTACATGTTTTACAGTATCTGCTCTATAACCATCTATCCCAAATTCGGTAATATAATCTGTAAGCCATTTAATGATATAATATTTTGGTGCACGAGGATAATTTGTTCGTTCAAAAAACGCATCCAGCTCTTTTATTTCTTGCTCGTAACGCCCTTCGGCTTTCCATTTCTCGACCAATTGAGGTGGCAGCTCAACATTATCATTGTTCTCTGTTTTAATATCTGGAAGACCATTACTTAAAACACAAGCAACCGTTGTTTCATATGATTTATAAACACATAGCGGTTCAATTCTTACCCAGTCACTAGGCCAAACAGGGTCTTTTCTAGTTACTCTACCTGTGTGATTTATCACGCCATCTAAAACAATCCTTATTCCGTTTTCGTGCGCTACCTTCACTAACTCGTGCAAGTCTTGGGTTGTTCCAAAATTAGGATCTAAAGCTGTCCAATCTTTTGCCCAATACCCATGAAACCCATAAGTCACACCAGTTCCTTCATCTACATCTCCATGGGTTTGTTCTACCATTGGAGTCATCCAAATGGCATTGATCCCCAAATTGGTGAAATAGCCTTCTTCTATTTTTTTTGTGATCCCTTTAATATCACCGCCTTCAAATCCACGTAGTAATGCAGTTTCTTCAGTTCTATTAAAATTGACATCATTTGATTTGTCTCCATTGTTAAAACGATCGGTCAACAAAAAATATAAATTCGCTGCTTCCCAAACAAAAGGTGTTTCATGTTTAGAGTTCTGTATGATTTCAGTTTCTATATTAGACTTACTTTCTTTACAGCCTACAATAATTACTAACAATACAATAGATTGAATTAATAGTTTCATGATTCTAATTTATTTTAAATATGAATGATTCTAACGATTTCAGTTTAACTTTGATTGTACCATCTCCGTTTTCTACAATTAATTTAGAATTATAGGTTTTATACAATTCTTCCGATAACTGATGCGTACCATCTTTTAAATTCCAAAGTTTAATAACCTCTTTGTGAATTTTTAAATCGAACTCATAACTATTGACATCATCAAAATTTGTAGTTATGATTAGTTTTTCCCTTTCGCTCCACCGCACATAAGAAAATACCTTATCATTATAATTTTCGGTATGCTCTCTATTGTACAAATGAATATCCTGATAGTTTCCCATTAGAGCATCGCTATTAATTGTAAAATTCAACAAACGCTTATAAAAATCGCGTAATGCTTTTTCGTCTTCAGACGATTGCCCACCATCAAATTGTTTATTATTAGCCCAGCGTTGCAGATGTGGCACACCAACATAATCGAAAATGGATGTACGTGTTGGATCGCCAAAACCTGGTTCTTCTGCTCCAGGCTCTCCTAATTCCTGTCCGAAATACACTAATGTTGGAGACGAACTTATGGTTGTTGATACCACCATTGCCGGTTTGCCTTTTTTTGCATTTCCAGCAAAATCAGGACTTGCAATACGCTGTTCATCATGATTTTCTAAAAAGTGAATCATATGATGTTCAATGTCTTTTAATTCCTCTTGAATTGGCGGAATATTATCGGTTTTGCCATATCCCTGCATAACATGTTTAAGCGTATCATACAATTGAACTTTGTCATACAAATAATCGATCTTCCCTTTTTTGATATAATCGCGATAAATACTTGGTGTATAAATTTCACCTAAAAGAAAGGCGTTTTCATTTTTCATTTTAATAGATGAGTTCATATAACTCCAAAATTCTACTGGCACCATTTCAGACATATCATATCTAAATCCATCAACACCTAAATCTGTCCAATACAAGGCAATATCTCTAAATTTTTTCCATGAACTCGGAATGGCTTTATAGCTCCAGAACTCGAAATGCTTTTTATAATCTTCGTTTTCGAAACCTTCAGGTAATTCGGCAAAATCCTTTTTACCATCAGGATCGATTCCGTAATTAATTTTTACGGTTTCGTACCAATCATTCATATTTGGTTTTGACAATCGGGAATTATTGCCCGTCCATTTTGCAGGAACTTCTGCAAATTTACCATCCGATAATGGGTGATGTTCACCTCCTAGAGGTTGATATTCATTTTCCCAATCAGGCACTTGGAATGCTTCGTCTGGATTGTAGTAAAAATTATTGTTTACATTGTAAGTAACAGTTTTATCGTCGGTCGCTCCAAAACTTTCTACACCATCGGGATTCGTTATACTTTGATAATTCCTAGCCACATGATTTGGTACGATATCAATAAGCACTTTTAATCCTGCTTTATGCGATCGTTCTATGAGCGCTTTAAATTCTTCAAGTCGATTGGCTGGATTTTCTGCTAAATCTGGATTTACATTATAATAATCTTTAACAGCATATGGTGAACCTGCGCGACCTTTTACTATATCTGGATCATCGTTTGAAATGCCATACGCCGTGTAATCTCTAATCACATTATGATGTAGAACACCTGTATACCAAATATAGGTCGCACCTAAATTTTTAATTTCTTGTAAAGCTTTATCGGTAAAATCGGCAAACTTACCAACCCCATTTTCTTCAATAGTTCCCCAAGGTTTGTTAGTTGTATTGGTGTTTCCGAATAAACGTGTAAACACCTGGTAGATGACTTGTTTCTGCTCTACTTTATCAATTATCATTGATTGCTCTGATTCCGATTTCCGGTTCTCATCACAGCCGAAAAATATAATAAATGCAACTAATGATAGATATTTATAAGTCTTGTACATGACGTTATTTCTTTAATTTAATGTTGATCTCCAATTCATATTTTGCATTCCAAGTAATCGGAATTGTAACAGTATTATTTGAAACATCCCAGTGGACAGCCGTTCTTTTTTTATCAATTTTAATATGTTTTGGTGCTTTTTGAACATTATGAATTACAAGTGTTATTTGCTTGTTTGTTGTAGTATAGTTTTTCCCGATTTCAGCATCAAAATCTAACTCCAATGTACTTCCTTTAAATTCGCTTTCAAATTTTAATAATTCGTATTTGCCTTTTTCAAATGCGTTGGCTGTTAAGCCATCATCATTATACATTTGT
>CAXMOQ010000028.1:0-21059 GCA_964195015.1 uncultured Flavobacteriaceae bacterium
AATCCGTTTTATTTAATAATTCGCCAACCAAAGCACCAACAAACGGCCAAATAATAATACCAAAAAAGCCTAATATTGGAAAAAAAATAGCAACTAATAAACCAACAATGGTACCAGCCATACCTGCTTTGCTACCGCCAAACTTTTTAGTGCCTATGGCAGGGATTATATAATCTATTAACCAAATAGCGATGGCTATAGCCAAAGTTATAATTAAAAATGTCCAGTTCATTGGTATGGAGTTGGTTAAATGTAATATGAGCAATCCTATCCAACTGGTTAATGGTCCTTGTAATATTGGTAAAAAGCTTCCTAATATACCAAGAAAAATAAATAATAACCCAACAAATACTAATAAGATATCCATAAAAATTTTATTGTAGGACGAAGATATATAAAGATTGTTACATTTTTGATTGGCTACTATTATTAAACTATTGTATAAAAATTGTACTTTTCGGTTTCAGTCATAAACCATGAGACAAATTTGCGTTTTTCTGTTATTAATGGTACTCACATCTTGTGAGTATTTTAATGTAAAAAAGACCTCTTCTGAAGCTATTTTAGAGGAAGAATTACAATCGTTTAATTGGAATGAGGTCGATGTATATCCATCCTTTTCATCCTGTGATTCGTCTGCCACAAAACAAGATAAAAAACAATGTTTTGAAAATACGTTAGCCACATTCATTACAAACGCATTACAGCAGGAGCTTATTATTGTAACTCAAGATATTAAGGATACCATTGTATTGCAAATTCATGTGTCTGAAACAGGGAATTTATCACTTTTAAATCTAAAAGCAGATTCTATAACACAACAAGAAATACCAAATATTAAAGACCTCCTTACGAGAAGTTTGGGCACTTTACCAGAAATTCATCCCGCTTTAAAACGAGGCCAACAGGTTAAAACAGAATTTAATCTTCCTATAATTATTCAAGTGAATTAAAGAGCGTACTTTTTTTAAAAAAGTACTAGAGATTAAACTTATAACCAATGGCAAAATCTATTGGGAAATTATCATAACTATCTATAAAAAGAGCAAATATTTCGTGATAAGCCAAAGTAATAAATCCATTTCTTGTTATTTTTATATCCGATCCAATACCAAATATAAACGGTGCAGTAAAACCTGAATCCGTGATTTCCCTAGAAATAGATACTTCTGGATTGTCAGGATCCTCATAAGTGAGTGTCGATTTATAGAACGTGTACGTCGCAAATTTTATATTGGCATAGATATTAAATGCCGCTTTGTTAATAAATCTAAATCTGTAGCTTAAAGCTAATTGCGTGTCGCGGTACTTAAAATCATTGTTATCTAAAGCATACTTTATACTAAAAACGCCAGTATGTCTTGGCATCTTTGTTTCTTCGAAAATTTCTAGTTCCGCACCAAAAAAAGGGACAGTGATATTCTGAATATTTTCAACAAAAGGCTGATTTGTTATGCCGCCAAAAACGCCCAAACGTGTCGTGATTTTAGTCTTAACGTCTGTAAAACTGTAATTGCTATCAGACGAATTATAATGATTAAAAAACTGTTTTAAACTATAAAGCGTTAAGTTTAAATCTTCAGTTGAAACCGTCGCGTCTAGCGTTAAATTGGTTAGTGTGCTTTTATACTCTTCTTGATATTTATTATTTGCATTTTTAGTGTTAACAAGCTCTTGAATATTGCCATCGGGACGTCGTACAAAATAACGATATTGACTATCTATGATATTCCAAAGTAAATCAATTTTCCCATCAACTTCTATTTTTAACTCAAGCGTTTCGTTTTTAATAGTGTAGATTTCTTGAGCTGTAATTGAAGTGTAGCATACGAAAAAGCATAAAAAAAAGATTAGGTTTTTCATCTCGATTTAGGATTACAGTTTAAGTAAATTTAACAAAAAAAACGTTATTGACTATTTGTTGTAGGTTCTGTCTTTCCATTTATAACCTCTAAAAGCAGAAATAAAAGCGATATAAACACTAAAAAAAGTATAGATTAAAAACCCTAACCCATAATTTCTTAAAAATCCTTTTTGACCTAAAAAAGATGCTGTTTTATAGATTAAAAGAAAATCGATACTAAACTTAATAACTAAAATATAGAATAGAACTCGAAAATCGAATAAATCAAAAACACCAAGTGTTAAACTAGAAATAATCATGGCATTCATAAGCAATACAATGAAACCCGTTAGTTTGCCAAACCAATTGTTGTAGGCGCTCGTTTTCGCAGCCCAACGTTTGCGTTGTGATATTAATGCTGCCCAAGTGGGTTGTGGTTTAGTTTTAACAATGGCCTGTTCACATTTTAAATAGTGAACTTGGTTTGGATGAGCATTTACAGCTTTTTCCAGTAGGAAAATATCGTCGCCACTTGCAATGGTATCATTGTTTTTAAATCCGTTTAATTCATGGAACAATTCCCTTTGATATGCAAAGTTGGCACCGTTACATAAAAAAGGTTTTCGTATTCCAAATCCGCCAACGGTTGCACCTTGCAAACTCAAGATATCGAGCAATTGAAATTGGTCCAAAAAATGAAGCATTACTTGATAATTTATTGGCGCAACAATACATTTGGCATCACTTTTCTGAATATATTCATCAAAGCTTTCTAGCCAATATTCTGGCAATAAACAATCGGCATCTGTTGTAATTATCCAGTCATTTTTAGCATGTTTAATGGCTTTTGTGATGGCGTCTTTTTTTGGAGAGTTAGTGCGTCTTTCATTTTCGATAATTTTGATATCGAGGGTTGGATTTTCAGCTTTAAAATTCCTGATGATTTCATCCGAATTATCTTCAGAAGCATCATCAACAAAAATCACTTCAAATAACTGTCTAGCATATTTTAAATTATTAATTGTATGAAGTAAACTAGGTAAATTTTCAGCTTCATTTCTAAAAGCAATAACAACCGAAAACTTTGCTTGAGACGGCACGTCTTCAAGGCGAAAAGGCTTTACTTTATCGAAACCAAACACAAAACTTCCGATTAAAATCAAGTAAATTAGAGTAATGATTAGGGCAATTAAAACCATATTAATCTTCGTCAGGTAAATTAAAATTTAAAACATAAAGGCTCCCAAAGATGCTTGGTAACACAAAATTCATCAACCACATTAAAGTCACAACACTTAAAACAGTGAATTCATTAACTCCAATTAGTGAGAATAAATATACGGCAATACCTCCTTTTATCACAACATCAAATATAAATATTGAAGGCATTATCGATGCCAGTAAATACATGGAAGTTATGACGGCCATGGCATCTAAATAGGATATGTTAACGCCAAAAAGGAGAAGTAAATAATAAAACTGAAATGAAAAAATAAAGTATCGCACTAATGAAAATCCAAAACTATAAGTGTGGATTCTGGGCGATACATTTTTAATGAATAGAATGATTTTTTCAATGGATACGCCTTTGATTGTAATAGGTAATTTTTTAAGCCCGATAGGAATTAAGGATAATAATAAGAGTGCAATTAGGACAAAACTCGAGAGTTTAAAATAATTTATTTCAACAGTATTATATGATGTAAAATATATTAAACCTATCACGCCTAGCAATAGTGTAATGCTCATTTGCGCTATATTTCCTAAAAGATTTAGCAATACGATACGCTTTTTATAAACGCTAGAGAAATACATAGCTTTCGCGCCATACTCTCCAATTCTGTTGGGTGTAAATAAGGAAGCTGTAAGTGATCCTAAACTTTGCTCAAGAGCCTTTTTAAAAGTGATATTTTTTATTGAGGACACTAGAGCCTTCCATTTCATAATTTCAAAAAACCAATTAAAAACGGTCAAAAACAGCAAAAAAATGACGTTTTTTAGCAAAAAGACATCGTTTTCGATCAAAAAGTTAACAAAAACACTAAAATTTAAATCGGCATTATGCGTTAGTCTATTATAAATATAGTAAAATGCAAAGGCTATAATACTTAATTTAATAAGGACAAAAAAGAATTGATTAGTTTTGTATGATAGCGTTTTTATCATTGCCACAAATTAAACTAATATTATAATATGAACTTAATTGTTAAAGAATATATTCTTTTAATACTTATTGTTTTATTTATGTTGCCTATCTTTTCCCAGAGTGATACAAGTACATGGAAAGCGCAAATTGCATTCGGTGTTAATATGCCATCAAATAGTGGTTTTGTAGAAAATTTTGAAGCGAAATCTTTAAACTTTCCAACAATTAATTTGGGCATTCAGCACATGTTTAATACGCGAGTTGGCGCAAAATTAGATTATGGCTATAATCGTTTTGTCAATATAGATAATACACCAGAATTTAAAGTGAACTATTCAAGAATCAATGCGCAAATTGTTTACGATGCCAATAGTGTATTAACGTTTTTGCCACAGCAGATTGGTGTTATTGCACATGCAGGCCCTGGAATGACTTTTATAAAACCATTGGCAAATTATTCCGATAACAAACTATCGTTCTTTAATGTTATGGCTGGTTTGGAGTTTCATTACGGTATATCGGAAACATTTTCGGTATATGCAGATACTTCCTATATACTTGGATTTAGTCAAGATTTCGATCCAGTGACTGATGGTTATGGAGCCTTTAACGGAAACCTTTTAACAGTAACATTTGGCGTTTCACTTTCGTTAAGTGGTTGTCAATTTTGTGATTAATGAGCAAAGAAAGAATCATATTAGGCATTGACCCGGGAACGACCATTATGGGTTTCGGACTCATTAAAGTGGTTAACAAGAACATGCATTTCATGCAGCTGAATGAACTCAATCTTACGAAGTACAGCGATCATTATCTCAAACTGAAACTTATTTTCGAGCGTACCATAGAACTTATAGATACACACCATCCGGATGAAATTGCGATCGAGGCTCCTTTTTTTGGGAAGAATGTACAAAGCATGTTAAAGTTAGGTCGCGCTCAAGGTGTTGCCATGGCCGCCGGATTATCCAGACAAATTCCTATTACCGAATATCTCCCAAAAAAAATTAAAATGGCCATTACTGGAAATGGAAATGCCAGCAAAGAGCAAGTCGCAAAAATGCTTCAAAATGTACTGGATTTAAAAACCTTGCCTAAAAATCTGGATGCCACAGATGGTTTGGCAGCCGCTGTATGTCATTTTTATAACTCTGGCAAAGTAACGGTTGGTAAAAGCTATTCGGGTTGGGAAAGTTTTGTAAAACAGAATGAAGGGCGCGTTAAAAAATAGTATTCAGTAGGCAGTAGCAGTAAGCAGTTTTTTTAGTTAGAATAAGAATATGAAGTTTCAAGATTTGTTAGCTTATCAAAAATCATTTGCTCTGGCGATGAAAATATTTCATATAAGTAAATCATTCCCGAAAGAGGAAAAATATTCATTAACAGACCAGATTAGAAGATCTTCAAGAAGCGTTTCAGCAAATATTTCAGAGTCCTATAGAAAACGATTATATAAAAAACATTTTATAAGCAAACTTACCGATAGCGATGCTGAAAATTCAGAAACTCAAACATGGTTAGAATTTTCTCTTCATTGTGAATATATTACAAAAGAAATTTTTGCAGAATTAATTCAGGATAGTGAAGAAATTGGGAAACTTATTAATTATATGATTCTGAATCCAAATAAATTCGGTTCAAAATAGTTTCTTTGAACACTGAACACTGAACACTGAACACTGAATGAGCGGCATCTACCTCCATATCCCATTTTGCAAACAAGCCTGTTACTACTGTGACTTCCATTTTTCGACTTCGTTAAAAAAGAAAGACGAACTCATCCAAGCATTAGCCAAAGAGCTACAAATGCGAAAAGATGAATTGCAAAATCAAACCATTGAAACCATTTATTTTGGAGGCGGGACACCATCGCTATTGACAATTGAAGAGTTACGATTGCTGATTGATACGGTATATAAAAATTATAATGTTTCAGAAAGCCCTGAAATCAGTCTAGAAGCCAATCCAGACGATTTAACGAAGCAACGAATTAACACCCTGAAAACTTCACGAATAAACCGCTTAAGCATCGGGATTCAATCGTTTTTTGAAGATGATTTAAAAAGTATGAATCGCGCACATTCTTCTCATGAGGCAAAAGCGTGTTTAAAGGAAGCAACAAAACACTTTGATAATATTACAATCGATCTTATTTATGGGATTCCAAATATGAGTCTTGAAAAATGGAACAACAATTTACAAATGGCATTTGGTTTTGGCGTGAATCATATTTCGGGTTATGCCTTAACAGTCGAACCAAAAACTGCTTTGGATAGTTTTATTAAAAAAGGGACGTATCCACCAATAGATGAGGCGCTGGCTTTACGGCATTTTAATCATTTAATTGAAGAAACTGAAAAACAAGGTTTTCTTCATTATGAAATATCAAATTTTGGGAAGCCAGATTATTTCTCAAAACATAACACGAGTTATTGGCAAGGAAAACAGTATTTAGGAATTGGCCCATCGGCACATTCTTTCGGTGGAAAAACGCGCAGTTGGAATGTTGCTAATAATTCGAAATATATCCACACTATTGAAAATGATGAATTACCGAGTATCCTTGAAACCCTAACAGTCCAAGATCAATTTAACGAATTCATCATGACAGGTTTGCGCACTATTTGGGGAATTTCTTTAAATAAAGTAGAAACCGATTTTGGGATTGACTACAAAAATCATTTACTTATTTCAGCAGAAAAATATATTGATCAGGAACTTTTAGTCATTTCGAACGAAAGTGAGAAATCACATAATTTAGTTTTAAGGATTACTAAAAACGGTAAATTTTTAGCTGATGGAATTGCTTCAGACTTGTTTATTCTGAACTAGTTTCAGGATCTTTAGAATTTAACTAAATTATGAAAGAAGGATTTGCCTATATATTATCTAATAAAAACAGAAAGGTTCTATATGTTGGCGCAACTGGAAAACTGAAAGAAAGAGTGGAAAAGCATATGTCTGGTAAAGCCACTTTGTTTACTAAAAAATATAGTGTTAATGAGTTAATGTATTTTGAAGTGTTTTCTAATTATCATGATGCTTTTGTTATAGAGAAGCAATTGAAAAATTGGAAAAAAGAATGGAAATGGAATCTTATAAAGTCTCAAAACCCTCAATTAAAAAACTTATATTTGGAGTTATAGGTGAATTCAAAAGATACTGAAATAAATTCAGCATAAATGCTAGCAACAATTCAACACAATTCTAAAAAATATCAAATAGATTTATCGACACCTCTCGATATATCAATCCCATTAAGTTCCTCAAAAAATAATGTAAATGCCTGGTACATTGGGAAACCAAAAATTAAACCGGTAAAAATGGGAAAATGGATTGGTAAGGTAAGAAAAGGGAGCGCAGTTAATTTTAATAATATCAAATTCAATCCGCATGCACATGGCACACATACCGAATGTGTGGGCCACATCACCAAAGAATTTTATTCAGTAAATGAGCATTTAAAGCAGTTTTTCTTTTTAGCCGAACTCATTACCGTAGCACCAGAAAAAAAAGGAGAGGATTTTGTAATATCGAAAAAACAAATACAATTTGCTTTAGGAAATAAAAAGTGCGAAGCTATTGTTATAAGAACTATTCCGAATACTAACGAAAAATTATCCAAGCAATATTCAAATACTAATCCGCCGTACTTGCTCCAAGATGCAGCCATTTACTTGCGTGAAAAAGGGATTAAACATTTACTTATAGACTTGCCATCGGTAGATCGAGAAAAAGACGATGGAAAATTGTTGAGTCATAATGCATTTTGGAACACCATCGGGAAGATGAGATTGGATGCCACCATAACCGAATTCATTTTTGTGCCCAACAAGGTTATCGACGGAACCTATTTTCTCAATCTACAAATAGCACCTTTCGAGAATGACGCTTCACCAAGCAAACCCATTTTATATAAAATAAATAATGATTCAAATCTCAACGGATAAAAGCAGATTGGATGTTAATAGTATCCATCAATTTTTAACCACCGCATATTGGGCAAAAGGAAGATCGATTGAGAACGTTAAAAAAACCATTGATAATTCATTATGCTTTGGCGTCTATTTAGAGAATAAGCAAATTGGTTTTGCCAGAATTTGTACAGACTATACGGTTTTTGCCTATCTTATGGATGTATATATTTTACCAAAACATAGAAGGAAAAGCTATTCAAAACAATTAATGGAAGCCATAATTAAAGACGATAATTTAAAAAGCTGTAAAGTTTGGATGCTTAAAACCAGAGACGCTCATGGTTTATATAAAGCCTTTGAATTTACTTCATTACAATTTCCTGAAAAACTAATGGAACGTATTTTATACTGATTTGTCATTCCTGTAAACTATGCTGTCCCGATAGCTATCGGTATTGTTTCAGTAAGGCAAGAACCTGTCTGCCGCCAGCCAGATTCACTTGTAATAATTTATTATGGATATAGAACAAATTAGACTATACTGCTTGAAAAAACCAAAAGCCACAGAATCCTTCCCTTTTGATAAAGACACTCTTGTGTTCAAAGTCCTGAATAAAATGTTTGTAATTGCACCTCTAGACCGTTGGGAAAATGGAAAAGCCTCCATCACTTTAAAATGCGACCCTGAATATACCATAGAATTAAGGGAAGAATATGAAAGTATTTACGTTGGGCCTTATGTGAGCAATAAGCATTGGAATACAATAGCTATTTATACTGGAGAACTCAAACCTAAATTCATATTTAAACTTATTGACCATTCCTATGATATGGTTGTTAAAGGCATGTCTAAAAAGGTAAGAGATACTTTAGCATAACATGAAAATTCTTACCCTTTGTAAAATACAACTGATATTTTTCGTACATTTGGTAACATTCGTGAAATAGCCTCCTCATTTTCACTTATTAATAGCACAAAAAAGGTTGCCCTAAATCTTAAAGTTGTATTTAATTTTAATCATTATACTAACTTAAATTTTTAACAAATTATGAAAACAACCAATCGATTTTTTGTCGCAATGACTGTAATGTTGTTGTTATTTAGTACATCTTCTTTTTCGCAAGAAGACCAACGTCCGTTATATGTAAGTGTAACAACTATGCACTTTAACACGGATAATGATGGAGATGACTGGAAAGCTGTTGAAAAAGAATACATGGATAAGGTCACTAAAAAGAATGAGCATATAAGAGGTGCTAGTTTCCATACACATCTTATGACGCCGGATAGCAGGGAAGTCCTTTATGTACAATCGTACCCATCTTGGGAAGCTATTGATGCTGCAGCTGCAAGAAACAGTGAACTTGAAAAAGAAGCATGGCCTGACGAAGACGCTAGAAATGCATTTTTAGATAAGCAAGGTGCCTATTATAGCGATTTTCATTCCGATGAAATTTATGCCACGATGGAAGGGGCTAAATTACTGGCAGGAGAATCAGATAAAGATATGGTGTTGTACGTTCGTAAAAACCAAAGAGCTTTTCCAGAGGACGGCTCTGCAGAAGAGTTTAACGAATTACGTCAGAAACTATTTGATAATACGATAAATAAAAACGAGTATGTAAAGGCTTACTATCCTAGTCAACATATTTGGGGATCAGACAGAAGAGACTTTATCCAAGCATTTATATTGGACTCATTAGGTGATTTAGACAAAATGTTTGACAGAGGTACCGAACTAGGTGAAGATGCCCTTACTGAAGAAGAAGGAAAAGCAATGGGTAAGTATTTTACTGGGGTTCATGGAGATTATGTTTATACTGCTGTGAAGTTGTAAATAAAGGCGCATTAAACAGTTTTGATAATAAAAAGGATGTCATTTGGCATCCTTTTTTATTTCCAAAAAACAACTCATAATAAACGCTAACGTGATATGTTTTAATAAGGTTAAAAGGCTATTGAAGGCATGAGTTTAGAAAGATAGTTAAAGAATTGTTTAATAAAATGGGAACCACTTAACATAACTTGAAATTCTTACACATGCTAAAGTTGTAATATTTTTTTGTATTTTTGGTAATATAAGTGAAGTTCTTCCCCATTTCACTAATGAATGGCGTAATAAAGATTGTCCTAAATCTTAAAGTAGTATTTAATTTTAATCATTATACTAACTTAATAATTTCGCATTATGAAAACAACACATCGACTCTTTACAGCACTAGTTGTAATGCTTTTATTTTTCAATTTTAACTCGATTTCGGCGCAAGATGATGGCCCTCAAGGACCGCAGTATGTTACTGCAACGACTATGCATTGGAACATGAATTATGAAAACTTTAAATTGAACGAATGGAAAGAAATTGAAAAAGAATATTTAGACAATGTAACCATGAAGAATGAACATATTATGGGAGCTTCTTTTTATTTACATCAGTTCACAAAAAGTAATACCGAATTAGTTTATGTTCAAACCTATGCTACTTGGGATGATATTGATAAAGCGGGTGCTAGAGATACAGAACTCGCTAAAGAAGCATGGCCGGATGACGATGCCAGAAGTGAATTCTTTAAAAAACGAAACGCTTATTACGATAACAGACATTCTGATGAGATTTATGCAACCATGTCTGGAGCAAAACTTATGGATGAATTGCCATTGGAAGATATGACTTGCTATGTAAGAACCAGTCATTTTGCGTTTCCTGAAGATGGCACAAATGCCGAATTTAAAGCATTACGCGATGAATATAATGCAAATGTGACTCAAAAGAATGAGCATATTAAAGCGTATTACCCAAATATGCATGCATGGGGAGCTGATAGAACGGAATACCTTGAGGCTTTTTTTGTAGATAAATTAGCCGATTTGGATGATATGTTTTCAAGAAACGGAGAACTGTTTAGAGAGCATTGGACAGATGCAGATGCTCGTGAAGCATTCAGCGAAAAAAACGGTAAATATTATACAGGCGTGCATGGCGATAATATTTATACTTATGTAGCTGGACTTTCAAAATAAATTAAGATTGAATTGTAATAAAAAAGGATGCATAATAGCGTCCTTTTTTATTATCCAAAATGTACTTGTACGAAGTGCTAATTAGATGTATTTTCGCAGCATTAAAAGATTGATCAAGCCATGAGTTTAGAAAAAGAGCTTAAAAAGAGAAGCGATTCGAAATGCGAATTATGTACTAGCGAAGAAAATCTTCAAGTATATAATGTACCGCCAACTAAAACGGAAAGTTTAGACAAAGCAATAATGGCTTGCAAGGTTTGTGTTCACCAAATTGAAAACCCTGACACTACAGATTCTAATCATTGGCGTTGCTTAAACGATAGTATGTGGAGTGAACATCAAGCGGTACAAATAGTTGCTTGGCGCATGCTAAGTCGGTTAAATACTGAAGGCTGGCCACAAGATTTGTTGGATATGATGTATTTAGACGAAGACGCTTTAGAATTTGCCGAAGCAACGGGCGAAGGTGGAGATACTTCAGATAAAATAGTCCATCGCGATGTTAATGGCGTTGTTTTAAATGCTGGAGATTCTGTTGTGTTAATCAAAGATTTGAAAGTAAAAGGATCAAGCATGGTAGCCAAACAAGGCACAGCAGTTCGTAGAATTTCTTTAGACCATGAAAACGCCGAATTTATTGAAGGTAAAGTCGGTCCTACGCAAATAGTGATTATTACCAAGTACGTAAAGAAAATATAGTGCTACTTCCCGTTTTTAAAAGCTGATGGACTTAACTGTTTTACAGCCTTAAACTGTCGGTTAAAATTAGAAATGTTTTTAAATCCAGATTTATAAGCAATTTCGGCAATAGAAAAATCATTTCCGCCTAACAAAAGTTTACAGGCATGTTCAATCCGTAACTCATTTAAAAACTGAAAATAGGTTTTGTTGGTTCGTTTTTTAAAATACTTACAAAATGCGTTTTTAGTCATTACGGCAACTTCGGCAATAACTTCAAGAGAGATATCTTTTTCAAAATTGGTCATTGTGTATTCAAACACTTTTCGCATACGTTTCCCTTCGTTATCTGTATACTTTTTTTCGTAAATAAAGGACGATAAACTTTTGTAATTAGAAGTTGAGGCAATTTTCAAAAGCTTTAATAATAGAATAAAACGTTCAAATTTTGAAGCTTGTTTTAATCCTAAAAATAAATTTGAAAGCTCTTTTTTTGATGACGTTATTTTAAATCCATGTACAGCACGTTTAAAAAATAAGCGAAGCTCTTGCAATTCTTCAAGCTCAAAAAAATATTCTCCAAACGATGATCTGGTAAAGAATAAACTTAACATATGTGATGTGGAAGACGTGTTAGTATCACTTTTAAATACATGGGGTAGATTACCACCAATAACCAGAATATCACTTTGTTTATAATAGTTTATGGTATCACCAACAATGAATGTGCCTTCACCTTCAACAATTAAACTTATCTGAATTTCTTCGTGCTGATGAAGCTTATCATAAAAAACAGGCTTCAAGTCTTCCTGAAATATTAAAGCATCTTGTTCGTGTTTTGGAATTTTAAAAGGAAGGACTTTCACTTGAGCTAAATTTTTATGCTGAACTTGTTTCAGTATATTTCAGTATCTCATTGTTGTTGCCAATTGGTTAACTATTTTGAAATACATTATAAACTCAAAAATACGCAAATAATACTCTTAAATAGAATCAAATTGATATTACTTGATAATATAATATTAATATCGGATAAAAATACATTATATGAATAGTGAATCATGACTTAATTTTGTCAAAAATAAATTTACATTATGAGTTTAAAATGGGAAGGCGTCATGCCAGCAGTAACCACAAAGTTCACAGATGATGATACTTTAGATTTGCAAATGTTTGAAACTAACATTAATGCACAACTGGATGCAGGTGTTCATGGTATTGTTCTAGGCGGAACTTTAGGAGAAGCGAGTACGTTGTTGGATAGCGAAAAAAGGATCTTGACAAAAACAACGGTCGAGATTGTTAAAGGACAAGTTCCAGTTTTAATTAATATAGCCGAGCAATCCACACGAGGGGCCATTGCTGCAGCCCAAAAGGCTGAAACAGATGGCGCCAAAGGATTAATGATGTTGCCTCCTATGCGTTATAAAGCTGGAGATCATGAAACCGTAGAATATTTTAAGGCAGTTGCAAATAACACATCACTACCAATTATGATTTATAACAATCCTGTAGATTATAAAATTGAAGTGACTTTAGATATGTTTGAAGAGCTTTTAAAATGTGATAATATTCAAGCTGTAAAAGAGTCCACAAGAGATATTTCTAATGTGACTCGGATTAAAAACAGGTTTGGTGATAGACTTAAAATAATGACAGGCGTAGACACTGTTGCATTAGAAAGCTTGTTGATGGGAGCAGATGGCTGGGTTGCTGGACTTGTATGTGCCTTTCCTGCTGAAACAGTTGCTATTTTTGAACTTCAAAAGGCCGGAAGGATTAAAGAAGCTATCGAAATATACCGTTGGTTTTTACCATTGCTAGAGTTAGATATTAACCCTAAATTAGTCCAGAATATAAAGCTTGCAGAAGTATTCACTGGTATAGGTACAGAGTTTGTAAGGGAACCACGCTTACCTCTTCAAGGGGAAGAGCGTAAACATGTATTGAACATCATTGAAGAAGGCATGCGAACACGTCCAACACTACCAGAGTACAAAAATTTATAAACGTCATTCTGAAGATGTCACCTTGAGCGCAGTCGAAAGGTTGTTTCAGGAACACATAAAGATAAGAAATGCATGAATAATCTTTAAACAAGATTAAGTTTAGGTGTTAAACAGATTAACAAATCAACGAATTAACTAATAAATGCTGGAAATAAGACCAACATGTGAAAATTGTAACAAATCATTACTTTTTGATTCTCAAGAGGCAATGATTTGTACTTTTGAATGCCCGTTTTGCAAGGACTGCGTAATAACGATTTTACAAAATGTTTGCCCTAATTGTGGTGGCGGATTCGAAAAGCGTCCAATGAGACCAGAAGCATTATTAAAAAAGTATCCCATATCAACTAAAGTGGTTTACAAACCAGTCGATATTGAAAAGCACTTAAAACGAATAAAAAGGAAAACATAAAAAGCCACAAATACACGAATTGTTTCTCATAATCATTAGTGAATTCGTGGCAAAACAAAAACAATTTCCTCTCTTTGGAGAGATTAAACAAGGCAATATGATCACAGGAAAAAACCACATAGGAAACCAACGTTCAGGAAATGGAAGTAAGACATACAAGACATTTAATCCGCAATTAAATATTGAAAATGGGAATGTTTTTTATGAAGCCACATCAGATGAAATTAACGAAGCTGTTAAACTTTCGACTCAAGCATTTAAGATATTCAGAACTACTTCTGGAGAGAAAAAGGCAGCATTTTTGAACGCAATAGCTGATGAAATTTTAGCCTTAGATGACGCATTGATTCAAACTTATTGTTCAGAATCTGGTCTTCCAGAAGGTAGGGCAAAAGGAGAACGTGGGAGAACCATTTTTCAATTGCGCAGCTTTGCCAATCAAGTTCATGAAGGTTCTTGGGTTGAAGCGACTATAGACACGGCACAACCTGATAGAACGCCGGCACCAAAACCAGATGTGCGCAAACTTTTAGTACCGCTTGGGACAGTCGTGGTTTTTGGAGCAAGCAATTTTCCTTTAGCATACTCAACAGCTGGAGGTGATACTGCTGCTGCTTTTGCGGCTGGATGTCCGGTGATTGTAAAATCGCATCCTATGCATGCTGGCACTGGCGAATTGGTGGCTTCTGCAATAATTAGAGCAGCCGAAAGAACAGGCATGCCTAATGGTGTATTTTCTAATTTAAATAGTAGCGGGATTGAAGTTGGTGTGCAATTAGTGAAGCATCCTGACGTAAAAGCCGTTGGATTTACAGGAAGTATTCGTGGTGGAAGAGCTTTATACGATTTAGCCGCAAAACGTGAAGAGCCCATTCCGGTATTTGCCGAAATGGGAAGTGTTAATCCCGTAATTATCTTTCCTGAAGCATTGGCTAAAAGAGGAAGTGATTTGGCAAATACCTACGCGAGTTCAATAACTGTTGGAACAGGGCAATTTTGTACAAATCCTGGATTAATTTTTGGAATTAAAGGAGAAAACTTAACAGGCTTTATACAAAATTTAGCAGAAGAGATTGTTAAAATTGAACCGTCTTGTATGTTGCATCCAAATATTTTCAGTGCTTACGAAAGCAACAAGGCAAATGCCCTTGTGCAACCAGAATTAAGCGTTGTTGCAGATTACGGTACCGATGTACAAACCAATTATGCTAGACAAGCCATCACAACTGTCGAAGGCAAGTCATTTTTAGAAAATCCTGCTTTACACCAGGAAGTGTTTGGACCTTTTTCAATGGTTGTACAATGTGAAGATGCAAATCAATTGGAAACCATTATTTCAAAGTTAGAAGGTCAATTAACGGGAACCGTAATCGCTGAAAGTGATGAAGCATCAAATTACGCTAAAGTTGTTGCTGCACTTCAAAATAGAGTAGGACGTATTATTTTTAATGGTGTACCAACGGGAGTTGAGGTATGCCCATCGATGGTACATGGTGGCCCTTATCCAGCATCGTCAGATAGCCGTTTTACAGCGGTAGGGATCAATTCAATTAAACGTTGGGTAAGACCATTTAGTTATCAGGATTGGCCAAATAATTTATTGCCAAATGAATTAAAGGATGAAAACCCGTTGAGAATTTCACGGCTGATTAATGGCAAACAAACTTCAAATAAGGTTTAAGTAATGTCAAGAAGTGTTTTCAAATGTATTGATGCGCATACCTGCGGAAATCCAGTAAGAGTGATTAAAGAAGGTGCTCCAAAACTCGTAGGAAACTCGATGAGCGAAAAGCGTCAACATTTTTTAAAGGAGTTTGATTGGATTCGAAAAGGCTTAATGCTCGAACCACGTGGTCATGATATGATGAGCGGAAGTATCTTATATCAACCTCATAATCCAGAAAATGATTTCGCCATATTATTTATAGAAACTTCTGGCTGCTTGCCCATGTGTGGTCATGGCACTATTGGTACAATTACCATAGCCATTGAAGAAGGTTTGATAACGCCAAAGATTCTAGGAAAAATTAAAATGGAAGCACCTGCAGGTTTGGTTGAAATTGAATATCAACAAACCAATAAAAAAGTAGATTGGGTAAAACTAACCAATGTAAAAAGTTATTTAGCTGCTGAAGGATTAACTGTTGATTGCCCAGAGATTGGAGAAATCACATTTGATGTTGCCTACGGCGGAAACTACTACGCGATTGTAGATCCGCAGCAAAATTTTTCTGGCGTGCATGATTTTACAGCGAGTAAAATTATCCAATATTCACAGGTAGTTAGAGATCGTATCAATAAAAAATATCCTGATATGTTTATACATCCAGAAAACAATACTATACGAGATGTGACTCATATGCTGTGGACAGGAAATCCAATAGACTCAACATCTTCTGGAAGGAATGCTGTATTCTATGGCGATAAAGCTATAGATAGAAGTCCTTGCGGTACCGGAACTTCGGCACGAATGGCACAATTATATGCAAAAGGAAAACTTAAAAAGGGAGAGGAATTTATCCATGAAAGTTTTATTGGCAGTAAATTTATTGGTCGTATAGAAGAAGAAACAACCTTAAATGGTAAATTAGCAATAACCCCAAGTATTCAAGGTTGGGCAAAAGTATTTGGGTATAGTACCATTATTATAGATGATGAAGATGATCCTTATGCACATGGTTTTCAAGTGATTTGATTTACAAAATCAAATCATTCCCAACGCGATTTGGAATCTCTTAAATTGATGAATGAATAGAAAAATTGCACATATAGCTTTGGTAGTGAAAGATTATGATGAAGCAATCGATTTTTATGTCAATAAATTAAGGTTTAATTTAATTGAAAACACGGTTTTAGATGAAAATAAGCGTTGGGTTTTGGTTTCACCAAATAGGAAACATAGTTCTTCACTTCTTTTAGCGAAAGCAGTTAATAATATTCAAGAAAAGGCCATAGGAAATCAGTCTGGAGGACGTGTTTTTCTATTTTTATATACAGACGATTTTAATAAAGATTTTCAAAACCTAATTGATAATAAAATCAATATTGTAAGGGAGCCAAAAGTTGAAGCTTATGGCACTGTTGCAGTATTTGAAGATTTGTATGGTAATCTGTGGGATTTAATTCAACCAAAATAATATTATATTGAAAAGTTGTGTTATTATAGGTGGCGGCGTTATTGGTTTATGCGCAGCATATTACCTTCAAAAAGAAGGGCATCAGGTCACGGTCGTGGATCAGTCTAATTTAGATTCAGGCGCATCTTATGTCAATGCTGGCTATTTATCTCCAAGCCATATTATTCCTTTGTCTGCTCCAGGCGTTATGAAAAAGGGATTAAAATGGATGTTCGATAAATCAAGTCCGTTATACATAAAACCGCGATTCGATTTAGATTTTTTACAATGGACTTGGGCTTTTAATAAATCCTGTAATCAGAAGCATGTTGATAAAGCTATTCCTGTGATTAAGGATATTTCTCTTTTAAGTCAGAATTTGTATGAAGACATCAAGAATTCGGAACATTTCAATTTTCACTACGAAAAAAAAGGATTGTTTATGTTTTGCCAAACCGAAAAAGTGCTTGAAACCGAAATAAAAACGGCCAACATTGCAAAACAAGAAGGATTAGAGGCTAGAGAAGTTAGTTTGGATGAGTTAAAAATTTTAGAACCCAATGTTCAAGTAAATATTAAAGGCGCAACCTTTTACGAATGTGATTCCCATACAACGCCAAATGAATTTATGGAAGAGATGAAATCTTATTTACGGGCATCTGGAGTACAATTTTTTAAAAATGAAAAGGTAGAAGAAATAGAAGTTAAAGATGATAAGATAATATCAATAAGAACAAGTAAACAAACTCTTAACGCTGACGAATTTGTATTAACAGCTGGTTCCTGGAGTCCATTGTTAAGTAAAAAATTAGGACTGAAGCTTTTGCTTCAGGCAGGAAAAGGCTATTGTATTAATACTAAAAACGAAACAGGAATCACAGTCCCTGCAATTCTGGCCGAAGCCAAAGTAGCCGTAACACCAATGCATGGTTTTACGCGCTTTTCTGGGACTATGGAAATAGCTGGAATAAACCATGAAATAAATAAAGTTAGGGTAGAAGCTATTGCCAAAGCGGCGACAAGGTATTATCCAGTTATTGAACTTTCAAGTGAAGAGAAAGAGCAAGCAGTTTCAGGTTTGCGTCCAGTGTCTCCCGATGGATTACCTTATATTGGGAAATCTGCAAAATGCAAAAACTTAACTATTGCAACTGGGCATGCTATGATGGGCTTAAGTATGGCGACTGGAACAGGAAAATTAGTTTCTGAAATTATTTCGGAACAAAAGCCTTCTTTAAATTTAATTCCATTTCATCCAGATAGAACATTTTAAAATGAGATACTGCTCAATATTTTATAAATGTTTAAGTTTGTGTCTATTTCAGCTAGAGTTTATTTTAACCAACCATCTATAATGGTATAAATTTGTTGCTGACCTTCACTGTTGAAACTTTTTATTCGTGTTTTATGGTTCCCTTTAGGTTGTACAAATTTATATATTTCTCTTTCATTAGCATTTTCAGTTAAATCAACAGCAGTAGAACTCCAAGCATCATATTCGCCATAAATGAAAAGCATTTTGTTTGCTGTAGTATCTAGAAATGACTTGATCTTTTGCATTGGTTCAAGAGTATATTGTTTTGTAATGCCTTCTGGGAAGGCCCATTCAAATTTATATACTTCGTCCGACCCAAAATATTTTTTAAAAGGCGCTGTTTCATAACCATAAATTCCTTGCTCGGTTAAAGCTGCCCAGTAGTAGGGTTGTAAATCGTTAACCGAAGAAGTTTCAAAAAACCCATAACCTGTAACATCTATAAGATGCTTGTATATGTCTTGAACCGAAGCATTTTTTGAAGGGATGTTATTAACATCTACTCCCCATTGCCAAAAGGCAAAAGAATATTCTAAAATTGTGTATTCTATTGCTTTTTCAACACCAAACTCCCAAGTCAATTGTCCTTGCACTGCGGCGTCTTTCATAAGTTCTAGCAATGACGCTCTGTTTTCAAAACATAATTCTTGAAATGCCTTTACTTTTTCACGGTCAGCTTCGCTTCCCACATTTTTTAGAAACTCATAAACTCTGGGATCTTCTCGTTGAAAATTTAGAGGCCCAACATAACAAACACAGGCATCTACATTTTTGGGGAAATAACTACGATGCGCCATTGTAGTTTGACATCCTTTCGAAATTCCGGTTGAAATAAATTTAGAGTTGGGGTACAAGGCATGTCGAATGGCATCAATAATCAAAGCCTGATCTTTAGCTGCATTTTTTATTGTTAACGTATTCCAATCTATTTCTGAAGGGCGGGAATTATTGAAATAACGATGCTCAATAGTTAGTTGATTTGCTTGATAATGATTTGCCAGTTCGCCAGCAGTTTCACTAGAAATCCCATAACCCAGAAGTTCAACAAAAACAGGTTTTTCACTGCTTTCAAAACCTAATAGGACACGTTGTCGAAATGTTCCTTTATCTAAATTATTATGATCAATTGGTTGCTCAAACCAAACCTCAAAATTTGCGTCAAAATGGCTGACTGAAACTCTTTTTTCAATTTTAACAACATTTGGAATGGTTGCCAGTTTTTCGAAGGTTGATTTTTCAACACTAGAAACCACAGTGGCAGTGGTATTACAACCTGCAATTGACACCACAATTATTAGTGAATAAAGGAATTGTAAAAATTTCATCATTGGTCTGAGTTTTTGGGATTTAAGTTTTCAATATTCAAGCGCATATTAATCATGTGTTTTTTAAAGCCTACTTTTTCGTACGCTCTAATCGCTGATGGGTTCTCATCATATACATCTAGCCGAATTTCAAAGATTTCCCTTGCTTTGCACCATTTTAGTAAAGCATCTACAATAAGCTTGTTTAACCTTTTTCCGCGATGTACTTCTGGCACAAACATAAAGCCAAGATACCCGACCTTTTTATGTTTTAAATATTGCCTATCGTCTTTGATTTTTGCATAACCAGAGGCGGCAATCTTTTCATCCATTTCAACAACAAACACATCAGAACTATCACTGGTAATTAATTCTGAAATGTCGTAATAATTAACTTTTCCATCCTTAATCGTAGGATCCATTGGGCGTTCGGCTTCAATAACACCTTGCTCAAATTCTAATAGAACTGGTAAGTCGTCTAGTGTCGCTTTTCTAACAATTGGGTGCATACGTTAACAAGAAGTATCGGCAATAATTTTCCATTTACCATCAATTTTTTTAAAGATGATCATAAACACACCATCTGCATTTCCAATCGAGCGTAATAAGTGGTACTCTCCCATAACAAAATAAGCTCCATGATTAATTTTTGAGATGTCAATTATTTTAAAATTAAGCGTACCAGAATGTTCTTTTGTAGGGTAGCCCCTTTTGTAATTGTCCAGCGTTTGTTGCCAACCTTTTGTAAGACCGCCACTACCATAAAACTTGAGAGCGTCGCTTTTCCAATACCCTTGCATAAAGCCTTCCAAATTATTGTTAGACCATGCTTGCCGTTGCGTTTCCAAAACGTCTAAAATAGCTTTTTTATCATCGCCTTCCGTAGCGTTGGAAGAACAGCTTAATGTAACAACTATTAAGACAAATAGATAAATGGTTCTCTTCATTGCGGTGTATTTTTGTGAGTTAAATATCCTTCGCTAATGTACGTAAAAGCTCGGCAGCTTTTTCAGCGGTAATATCACGTTGAGGAGAACCAAACATTTCATAGCCAACCATGAATTTTTTAACCTTTGCACTTCTTAATAAAGGCGGATAAAAACTCATGTGCCAATGCCAATGATTATTATCTTTTCCGTTAGTTGGGGCTTGGTGAATGCCACTGGAATAAGGGAAAGAACAATTAAACAACTTATCATATACCTTTGTTAGTACTGAAATGGCTTCTGCAAAAAAAGTTACATCTCTAGAGTGCATTTGAGTAATATTTTTTTGTGATTGCTTGGGGATAATCATAGT
>CAXMOQ010000029.1:0-274 GCA_964195015.1 uncultured Flavobacteriaceae bacterium
TGTGGGGGATCCCCCTCTCAGGGCCCCTACCTATCGCAGTCTTGGTAAGCCGTTACCTTACCAACTAACTAATAGGACGCATACTCATCTCTTGCCGTAACCTTTAATTATTGAACGATGCCATTCAACAATACCATGAGGGGTTAATCCAAATTTCTCTGGGCTATCCCTCAGCAAAAGGTAGATTGTATACGCGTTACGCACCCGTGCGCCGGTCGTCAGCGGGAGCAAGCTCCCCTGTTACCCCTCGACTTGCATGTGTTAGGCCTGCCGC
>CAXMOQ010000029.1:284-20797 GCA_964195015.1 uncultured Flavobacteriaceae bacterium
CAGGATCAAACTCTTCATCGTTAAATCTTAAATAATTTTAACAACTAATGGAATTCTTCTTTGGTACTCAAAATGGTCTATTCTCTTTGTTCGATTCCAATCGTTTCCAATCAAAATCTTACGCTGTCAATTCAATATGTCTATGAACTTTTTTATTCCTTCACCAAAACATTCCTGCCTTAAGCGGGTGCAAATATAAAACCCTTTTTTTAATCCCACAATGCTTTTTGAAAAAAAATATGTTTATTTTTTCCCCTTACCAAAAACACCATATTCATGAACTCTTTCCAACCAAAACAACAACCCGTTTTAGCGGCTGCAAACATACGACCCTTTTCCTTTTACGCAAGCTTTTTGTTAAGCTTTTTTTTGACCCTTTTTAAAGATACTAACTTCCAAGGCTTTACCTATCAAATTAATCGCCATGTAACCGGAACACGGCTGCTTTACCAAAAACATTGGGCACTATGTATGGATCACAGGAAGGCCATCGAAGGCCAACTGAAAAGCAAAAGTATTAATCCACAGCACGACAATTGAGACCGAAATAAGTGAAAGCTATTAGGAAAAACATGAGTTTAAAATTTATACCTATATATATATTGTATGTCTATGTTTATACTATTATCTTTGCCAATTCAATTTTAATATATAATAATGATACATATAACATTGCCAGATGGAAGTGTAAAATCGTTTGATCAAAATGTTACACCAATGGATGTTGCTAAAAGCATTAGTGAAGGATTAGCACGGAACGTCATATCCGCAAACTTTAATGGTTCAACTATTGAAAGCACAACACCTTTAACGACCGATGGCGCTCTAGTTTTATATACTTGGAATAATGACGAAGGCAAAAAAGCATTCTGGCACTCTTCAGCTCATATCCTAGCACAAGCATTAGAGGCGTTATTTCCTAATATTAAGTTGTGGGTTGGTCCTGCTATTGAAAATGGATTTTATTATGATGTAGATTTGGGAGATGAGACAATCTCTGAAAAAGACTTCAAAACAATTGAAGATAAAATGCTTGAAATTGCCAGAGGGAAGCACGAATTTAATATGCGTTCCATTTCGAAAGCTGAAGCCGTATCATATTATAAGGGAAAAAATGAATATAAAGTTGACCTAATTGAAAATTTAGAAGATGGCACTATTACCTTCTGTGATCATTCTACATTTACCGATTTATGTCGTGGCGGCCATATCCCAAATACAGGAATCGTTAAGGCTGTTAAAATATTAAGTGTTGCAGGAGCTTATTGGAAAGGCAATGAAAACAATAAACAACTTACAAGAGTCTATGGTATTTCATTCCCAAAACAAAAGGAGCTTACTGAATATTTGAATTTATTAGAAGAAGCAAAAAAACGAGATCACAGGAAATTAGGAAGAGAGCTTGAGTTATTTACCTTCTCTTCAAAAGTTGGACAAGGCTTGCCACTTTGGTTGCCTAAAGGTGCAGCATTAAGAGAACGTTTAGAAGACTTCTTAAAAAAAGCTCAAAAGAAAGCAGGTTACGAAATGGTAATAACCCCACATATTGGGCAAAAAGAACTCTATGTAACTTCTGGTCACTATGCTAAATATGGCGAGGATAGCTTTCAACCCATTCACACACCTAAAGCCGATGAAGAGTTTTTATTAAAACCAATGAACTGCCCGCATCATTGCGAAATATATAATAGTAGTCAATGGTCTTATAAAGATTTACCTAAACGCTTTGCGGAATTCGGGACAGTATATCGCTATGAACAAAGTGGTGAACTTCATGGTCTTACACGCGTAAGAGGTTTTACTCAAGATGATGCTCATATTTTTTGTACTCCTGATCAATTAGATAAAGAGTTTAAAGATGTCATCGATTTGGTGCTTTATGTGTTTGGCTCTTTGGGCTTTGAGAATTTTTCAACTCAAGTTTCTGTTCGAGATCCTGAAAATTCAGATAAATATATAGGTGACGTTAAAAACTGGGAAAAAGCAGAACAAGCCATTATTAATGCCGCCGAAGATAAAAATTTGGATTATACTATTGTAACTGGTGAAGCTGCTTTTTATGGTCCTAAACTAGATTTTATGGTAAAAGATGCTTTAGGAAGACAATGGCAACTTGGCACTATACAGGTAGATTATAATTTGCCTGAACGTTTCGATCTTACCTATAAAGGTAGTGATAATGAGCTACATAGACCGGTCATGATCCATCGCGCTCCTTTTGGAAGCATGGAACGTTTTGTTGCCATTTTATTGGAACATACAGCAGGAAACTTTCCGCTTTGGCTCATGCCACAGCAAGCAATTATTTTATCTATTAGTGAGAAATATGAAAAATACGCCGAAAAAGTTTTAACTTTGCTGGAAAATGACGAAATTCGCGCCCTCGTAGATAACAGAAATGAAACTGTTGGGAAAAAGATTCGTGAAGCTGAAATGAAAAAATTTCCATTCATGATTATTGTTGGAGAGAACGAAGCGCAAGAAAATAAGATAACTGTACGTCAACATGGCGGAGAAGATTTAGGCATGATAGGTGTTGAAGAATTCTCTCAAATTGTTGAAACAGAAATAAATAAGACATTAAAACAATTTAAATAAGTTTAACTAAAATTATAAAGCCATAGCAATACGTAGAAAAAGGTCTAGGGGTCCACTTAGAGTTATTAAAGAAGATCAGCACAAAATCAACTCTAAAATTAGAACAGAGGAAGTGAGATTGGTTGGGGACAATGTCGAAATTGGGGTTTATCCAACGAAAGTAGCAATGGGAATTGCTGACGAACAAGGTTTAGATCTTGTCGAAATTTCACCAAATGCAGTCCCACCTGTGTGTAAGGTTATGGATTATAAAAAGTTTCTTTACGAACAAAAGAAACGGGACAAGGTTATAAAATCGAAAGCGACAAAAGTTATTGTTAAAGAAATTCGTTTTGGTCCTAATACAGACGATCACGATTACCAATTTAAAAAGAAACATGCTGAAAAGTTCTTGAAGGAAGGTGCAAAGCTTAAAGCCTTTGTGTTTTTTAAAGGACGTTCGATAATATTTAAAGAACAAGGTCAGATATTATTGTTGCGTTTGGCGCAAGACCTTGAAGAATTTGGCAAAGTGGAGCAAATGCCAAAATTAGAAGGTAAACGTATGATTATGTTTATCGCTCCAAAGAAGTAATAAAAATATAGTCATATAGAAAGATAAGATGCTGAAACAAGTTCAGCACTAAAGTAATAAGCGAAGTAATTAAAACTAGGAGAAAAGATGCCTAAAATGAAAACAAAATCTAGTGCTAAAAAGCGTTTTAAGCTTACAGGTACTGGTAAAATTAAAAGAAAGCATGCGTTTAAAAGTCACATCTTAACAAAGAAGTCTAAGAAACGTAAGCTAGCGTTAACACACAGTGGATTAGTTCACGATAATGATGTTAACAGCATAAAAGAACAATTACGTTTAAAGTAATCGTTCTGGTTAAAACAAATTAATAACCCTGGAGTTAGGCTTTATGATTGACGATTGTAGATTTTTAATTTACGATTTTAGAGAAATAAAAAAAGTGTCGATTATCGACCGCCTACTACAAAAACAATTAAAATTATGCCAAGATCAGTAAATTCAGTTGCAAAGAGAGCCAGAAGAAAAAAGGTTATCAAGCAAGCAAAAGGTTACTTTGGAAGACGTAAAAACGTTTGGACAGTAGCAAAAAATGCGGTTGACAAAGCGATGCAATATTCGTATAGAGACCGTAGAAACAAAAAAAGAACATTCCGTGCTTTATGGATTATGCGTATTAACGCTGGAGCCAGAGAACATGGATTGTCTTATTCTCAATTTATGGGAAAACTTAAAGCTAACGATATAGAATTAAACCGTAAGGTTTTAGCCGATTTAGCGATGAATAACCCAGAAGCTTTTAAAGCTATTGTAGATAAAGTAAACTAAGGCGTTTCGCCTATTATAAACATATTTCGCTTATAAAAGTCCGATTCGAAAGAGTCGGACTTTTTATTTATAATCAAATTGATTTATTTTTACATTTATAAAATTGCATGGTTATTGATGTCATTTACCAAATAATAACTCAAAAATAAATTTATGAAAAGTCTATTTTTACTTTTATTAACCTACTCTTTCTGCATCATTACGAGTTGTACTAATGATAATAATAATGATTCTTCAATCGAAATATGGAACTTAAGACATGTAAGTGGTGGTATTGCAGGCATAAATAACAATTTTAATCAAGGCCTTATTATATGGAAATTGAATCCACAAAATTCAACCATTACCGTAGAAAATAATAATTCTGATGGTAATTACGACGGATTAGATTCAGGGATCTATTCGTACACTATTCAAAATAGTAGTGGAAATTCTTATATAATTATTGATAGTAATGAATTTGGCGGTATTACATCATCACAAAATGAGTTAATCATCGACCAAAACATGACATCGAATGGCAGTGGTGCGGATGGCTTTATATTGCGATTTGAAAACTAATTTATGTCTTTTGCTTCTTCTTTCTTGCCGCCGGAAACAATACATTGTTAAGTATAAGTCTGTAACCTGGTGAAGTTGTGTGTAAATCCAATTCCGTTTTAGAATCGCCAACACGATGCGTGTAATCCTCCGGATCGTGTCCTCCATAAAAGGTAAAAAATCCCTTTCCTTTTATACCATGAATATATTTGGCTTCTCCATTGGTTTTATTTTCTCCCATAATTAATACATTCGACTTGATTTCATCTCTTGTAAAAGCCGTAGTTTGTCCCATAAAACCTTTTACCAAAGCCGTATGGTTTTGACATAACATGGTTGGAATCGGATCCCACTTTGCCGAAAAATCCATGAGCGTAAAATAATCCGTTGTTTTAAATATTTTTCGTTTTTGTGTCATGTCTATCGAAGAAAATTCGTAAACCATCGGGCTACGTTCTAATGTAAAATCGGTAAATGCAAAAGTCCTGTTATAATTTATCTTGTTTTGATATCCCGGATCGCTTCCATCTCCATCAAACATGGGTTCACAAATATCAACGCCTTCTGCAGACAAGGCAATATCAAAACTATCAGCAGCGCTACACATGGCAAACATAAAACCTCCGCCAATAACATAGTCTCTAATTTTTAAAGCGACATCCAGCTTTTCCAGAGACACTTTATTATATCCCAATCGGGTTGCTAAAGTTTCGGCTTCTTTCTTTTCATTTATATACCAAGCGGCAGTTCTATAGGCTCTATAAAATTTTCCAAACTGTCCTGTAAAATCTTCATGGTGTAAATGCAACCAATCAAATAATAATAATCCATCGTTTAACACCTCTTCGTCGTAAACCGTTTCATAAGGGATCTCGGCATAGGTTAACACCATAGTTACGGCATCGTCCCAGGGCTGTTTCCCTTTGGGTGTATAGACGGCAATTTTTGGAGCTTTTTCTAAAACAACGGCTTCCATATTCTGGCTCGGACTGCTTATCTGCTCTAAAATACTTTCGGCTTTGGCATTCGATATAACCTCGAACGACACACCACGTATCTGGCATTCACGTTGTATCTCTTCGGCGTCTGGAATTAAAAAAGAACCGCCTCGATAGTTAAGCAACCATTTTACTTTTAGCTGTTTTTCAAGGGTCCAATAGGTAATACCATAAGCTTTTAAATGGTTTTTCTGACTTTCGGCATCCATGGGAATGAGTATGTAAGACGAAAATGAATTTGTAACAACCAATAAGCATATTATAAGCAGTATCTTTTTCATAGCTGAAATATACTCAAAAATTGTTCCTTACAAAGAGATTTAAAATAGTTTTAACCAAAAAGGGATTAGGAATTCTTGCCTGAAAGGATATTTGATAAGACTTTTGTACTTGGAAACTGTTCAAGAATAATTTTGATGAAAACGGTAATTGGAATAGCCATTATCAAACCGGGTACGCCCCAAATAAAACCCCAAAGCATTAACATAACTAAAACAGTAATCACATTTAATGAAAAAGATTTACCCATAAAAATAGGCTCTAAAATAGAACCAAACAATACTTGGACACCAGTGATTGACATGATAAATAAGAACAATACACTTGTTGTATCTAACTCGATAAAAGCAAATATTGATAATAATAATACTGTTATAATAGACCCAACCATTTGAACAAAATTAATTATAAAAGCAAAGAGTCCCCAGAAAATTGGAAAACTAACATCAAAAAACACACAAGCTAAACCTGTTCCTATTCCAGTTGCCAGACTAACTAAAAATTTAACCTTTATAAATTTTATAAGATCTTTTTCAATTTTAAAAAAGGTTTTCACAGAAGTGTATTTTTGTTTTAAAATGGTTCTGTTCAATACTTTTTCTATGTTAATAGATTCTGCAAGCCATAACACTACAAAAAATGCCGTCATAAGTATCATGGTTAATGTTCTTCTTATAAAATCTACTGTGATGCTTATATTTTCAGAATGAACAAATTGCTTTAACACGCTTTGCCTATTTTCTATTTCAAAACCAAAAGTCTCTTGAGCTGTGAGTAGTAATCCTTCAAATTTATTTTCAGCCTTTGAAAAGAAATCAGTATCTGAATTGAGAATTTCACGACTGGAAATTTGAACAAGCTCTGCACCTATTTTTAATCCGAAAGTAATCAATAACACAACAATTAAAATACTTAAAGGTTTAGGGAACTTCTTTTTCCCTAGCCAACGCATTAAGGGAAGAAATAACAAGGCCAAAAACATTGAAAATATCAATGGTATAAATATAAACGATAGGATTTTAAGCAAATAAAAAACTAGCGGAATTACTATAATCAATAACAGAATATTGGTTGTACGCCTTTGATTCATTTAGAAGAGTTCATGCAGTTTCAAACTAATTATTTCCTTAAAATGGTACATCATTATCATCTGGCTCATCATTCATGGCACCACCAAAAGCATCGTCCGGTGTTGGAAGATTGGATGGTTTAAAGGTATCATCGTTTGCCGCAGCATTCATTTTAGAATGAAATTCGAACGGCGAATCAAAATCGTCCAGATTGTCGAACTTTCCTAAATGACCCACAAACTTTAAGCGAATGCTATCTAATCCTCCATTACGGTGTTTGGCAACAATAAACTCGGCTTGACCCTCGGTTGGTGAACGCTCTTCATCATCCCATTCTTCGATTTTATAATATTCGGGTCTGTAAATAAACGAAACAATATCTGCATCTTGCTCGATCGCACCAGATTCACGAAGGTCAGATAGCAACGGTCGTTTGCTACCACCACGAGTTTCTACAGCACGTGATAATTGTGATAATGCAATTACTGGAACACTTAACTCTTTTGCCAGTGCCTTTAAGTTACGTGAAATGGTAGAAATTTCTTGTTCTCTGTTTCCGCCTTTCATTCCACCTCCGGCAGTCATTAATTGCAAATAGTCAACAATAACAAGCTTGATACCGTGTTGCGATGACAACCGGCGCGCTTTAGCACGTAAGTCGAAAATAGAAAGTGACGGTGTATCATCAATAAATAAAGGTGCTTTTTCCAGCCCTTTTACTTTTACATTGAGCTGTTCCCATTCGTGTTTTTCTAGTCGTCCGGTACGTAATTTCTCTGAAGACAATCCCGTTTCACTTGAAATTAAACGTGTGATTAATTGTACCGATGCCATTTCTAATGAAAAGAATGCTACTGGAATGTTATGATTCACCGCAATATTTCTTGCCATAGACAAGGTTAATGCGGTTTTACCCATACCAGGACGTGCAGCTACAATAATCAAATCGCTCTCCTGCCAACCCGAAGTCAGCTTATCAAGCTTATCGAAACCAGAAGGAATCCCGCTCATCCCTTCTTTATTTGAAATATCTTCAATTTTTTTCTTGGCTTGAATCACCAAACTTTGTGCCGTTTCGCTCGATTTTTTAATGTTGCCTTGAGTGACTTCATAAAGTTTTGCTTCGGCATTGTCCAGCAAATCGAAAACATCTTTGGTTTCATCGTAAGAATCTTCAATAATTTCACTTGAAATTTTTATCAAACTACGCTGGATAAATTTTTGTAAAATAATACGTGCATGAAACTCGATATGTGCCGAAGATGACACTTTTTGTGTTAAAGAAATGAGGTAAAAGTCGCCTCCTGCCAAATCTAATTTCAAATTCTTCTTTAATTGACTAGAAACGGTTAATAAGTCAATAGGTTCGCTGTTTTCGAACAATTGAAAAATAGCTTCAAAAATATGTTGATGTGCTTCTTTGTAAAAAGCATCAGGCGATAAAATATCGATGACCTCATCGACACCTTTTTTGTCTATCATCATTGCACCAAGTACAACTTCTTCTAAATCAAGAGCTTGTGGTGGTATTTTTCCTTTTTCGAGATTTATTAAGGTGCTTTTATCGACTTTATATCCTTGAAGTTGACTAGGTTGTTTCATGATAGCGAAAGTAATTAAAATGAGGCTATGTTTTAAGCAGTAACGAATTTTGATTGTTCACTACTAGTTAACAAATTAACTGTTAATAAGTTGAAATTATTGTTGATAAGCATGAGAAAAGTTTAAAGTCTATCCTTTGACTTTTAAAATAATGTGATTGTTAAAGGGTTACCCTTTAAACTCACCCATTTGGGCATATTTATCCATGCGTTGTTTTACCAATTCTTTTGGTGATAAGTTTTTAAGCTCATCATAAGCTTTTGAAATGGCGTTACTAACGGCTAAGAATGTTGTCTTGCGATCGTTATGGGCTCCACCCAAAGGCTCTTTTATAATGCCATCGATAACCTTAAGTTTTTTGGCATCGGTAGCGGTAAGTTTTAGAGCGGCGGCGGCTTGTTCTTTTTGCTCCCAACTATGCCATAATATAGATGAACAGTTCTCTGGAGAAATTACAGAATACCAAGCGTTCTCAAGCATTAAAACCCGATCACCTACACCAATACCTAAAGCACCACCTGAAGCCCCTTCCCCTATAATAACAGAAATAATTGGTGTTTTTAAACGTGTCATTTCAAGAATGTTTCTTGCGATGGCTTCACCTTGCCCACGTTCTTCGGCTTCTAAACCCGGATAGGCGCCTGGTGTGTCGATTAAGGTTACTACGGGAACACCAAATTTCTCGGCAGATTTCATTAAACGCAATGCTTTTCGATAACCTTCTGGATTTGCCATTCCAAAATTTCTATACTGGCGCATTTTGGTATTGTAACCTTTTTGTTGACCAATAATCATATAGCTTTGGTCTCCAATTTTTCCAAGACCGCCGATCATCGCCTTATCATCTTTAAAGTTCCGATCACCGTGAAGTTCTAAAAAAGTGTCGCCACAAATCGCTCTGATATGATCTAAAGTATATGGTCTGCTTGGATGCCTTGACATTTGCACACGTTGCCATGGCGTAAGGTTTTTATAAATTTCTTTTTTTGTGGCCTCAAGTTTCTTTTCAATTTGCATGCAAGTTTCAGTCACATCTACATTGCTTTCATCACCAATGAGCTTACATTTTTGCAATTGATCTTCAAGTTCTTTTATGGGGAGTTCAAATTCTAAATATTCCATAGAAATTTGGTGTTTAATTTTAGTTAGCCTACAAAATTACATATTTTTTTTCGTTTAAATTTTGAAACAAAACGAAATAAAATTTATAATTTCACGAATACATAGTTACAAAATAAAGATGCATGAGTAAATATAAAAACTTTAATTTTCATACGTTATAGAATGTTTTCTTTTTAATCGTCGTGAATTCTTGAGAATGGCATTTGCCAGCACTGTAGCTATTATAATGACAACGCCATAGTAAAATGCAGGGCTCATTTTTTCCTTTTCCGGAAATAGAATAATGGCAATGACAATGCCATAAATTGGTTCCATATTATATGTAAGCACTACGGTATAAGGGCTAATATGTTTCATTATATAAACGGCAGCAATAAATGCATAAGCTGTACAAACCGAGCCTAATATAAAGAGGTAACCAAAATCGGAAGGGCTCAAATTAAAAAATTCGGTATTATAACCTCCTCCAAATAATAATATAAAAATGCTAATGAATACAACACCGCTAATAAACTCATAAAATGAAATAACCGTTGCAGTATACTGCTCCATGAATTTACCATTAAGCACTGCAAATAATGACGAAAAAAATGCAGAAGATATGCCTAAAACAATCCCCAAAAGATATTTAATTTCACTTTGAGTGATTATAAAAACACCCACAACAATTATTATTCCAAATAAAATTTCATACCAAATTATTTTACGCCTGTAAATTAATGGCTCAATAAATGACGCAAAAAAAGCTCCAGTTGAAAACATAGCTAATGCTATTGAAACATTGGACGCATCAATAGATGCAAAGAACGTAATCCAATGTAATGCAATGACAATTCCTGCCAACGAAAGTTTTAACAGCCCTTTGAGTGATACCTTAATATTAATTTTTAAAACTTTAATGTATATAAATATTAATATAGAAGCGATACCCATTCTGTACCAAACCAAAGGAATGGCCGTGATAGAAATTAATTCTCCTAAAATAGCTGTGAATCCAGCAATAAATACTAATAAATGAAGATGAAGATAATTTTTGAGTTTAACGTTTGGCATTATACAAAAGGTAAGCAGCTAAAATACCAAAAATGATATTAGGAAACCATACTGCAACTAAAGGGGGAAAATCTGATTGTGACGCCATAACACCAAATATTTTATCAAAAAAAACAAATACCATGGCAATACAAATCCCAACCGCAAGATTGACTCCCATACCGCCACGCCTTTTAATTGAGGATACTGCGACAGCTATTATGGTTAAAATAAAAACAGATATAGGCAAGCTCCATTTTCTATATTTTACAAGTTTGTATCGTCCAATATTTGATGAACCTCGCTTTTCTTCCTTTACAATAAAACTTGTTAATTCACTATACGATAATGTTTCAGCTATATATACTACAGGTGTTAAGTCGTCCAGGTCAAATGAAAAAATAGTGTCTTTCCTTCTTTTCGTTTCTATTTCGTCTCCAATATTACCGACTTTTCTTTTTACATAATCAATCAATCTATAGGTTGAATCTTTTTCAATATATCTTATGCTTTTTGAACTTATCTTATATACCAGTTGATTCCCTTCGAAGTGTTCCAAAGTAAAATTTTGTCCTTGCTTCCTTTTAGAATCGAAACTACTTGCATATATATAGTCATTATCATTAATTTGTCGGTAAACATTTCTATCCTGTGACGCTTTTCTTCCTTTTTTAAAGTATTTAAATTCAAATTCATTAAATCCTTTACTAGCTTCGGGAGCAAGATACAATCCTAAAAACAAGGCTAGACCCGCTATAATGGTAGCACCAATCATATAAGGTCTTAAAAATCTTGAAAACGAAACCCCTGAACTTAAAAATGCAATGACCTCGGTATTATTTGCCAATTTTGAAGTAAACCAAATTACCGATAAAAATAAAAATAGCGGAAAAAGTAGATGCGCAAAATAAACTGTAAAGTCCAAATAGTACACAACAACTTCGCCAAAAGGCACTTCATTTTCTAGAATCTTTCCTATTTTTTCGGCTAGACTCACTGTTATGGCAATGGGCACAAACAGCAATAGCATCATGAAAAATGTAAGCAAGTATCGCTTTAATATGTACCAGTCAAGTATTTTCAAACTAACAAAAATTTTTTTTGAAAGAAAAGAAAATAGAATATAGACAAAAGACTCTATGCGCTCTTTAATCTAGGTTCTAGGTTCTCTAATTCTTCTTATTCTCTAAACTTTAAAGACGCCTATCCATTTGTTTAACCATTTGCGCTTTCCATATTTTAAAATCTCCTGCTAATATATGTTTTCTTGCTTCGCGAACCAACCACATATAAAATCCAAGATTATGAATGGTCGCAATTTGCTTTCCAAGTAATTCATTTACAGAAAATAAATGCTTCAGATATGCCTTACTGTATTCAGTATCTACAAATGTTATGGCCATATCGTCAATAGGAGAAAAATCGTCTTCCCACTTTTTGTTTTTAATATTAATCGTGCCATGAGCAGTAAATAACATCCCGTTTCTAGCATTACGTGTTGGCATAACACAGTCGAACATATCAACACCTAACGCTATATTTTCTAGAATATTGATTGGCGTGCCAACACCCATTAAATAACAGGGCTTATCTTCTGGTAAAATACTACATACAATATCGGTCATTGCATACATTTCTTCAGCGGGTTCGCCAACCGATAAACCTCCGATTGCATTACCAACGGCTCCGGAATTCGCAATATATTCGGCCGATTGTATTCGCAGATCTTTATATGTACTTCCTTGTACTATTGGAAAAAATGCTTGACTATAATCATACGTTAAAGGTGTTTTTTCCAAATGTTTAATACACCTATCTAACCAACGATGCGTCATGTGCATTGATCGTTTTGCATAATTATAATCGCAAGGATATGGTGTGCATTCATCGAACGCCATGATGATATCGGCGCCTATTTTACGCTGAATCTCCATCACATTTTCCGGTGTAAACGTATGGGAGCTTCCATCGATATGAGACTTGAACTTAACGCCTTCTTCCTTTATTTTTCTGTTAGCCGATAATGAATAGACTTGATAACCTCCGGAATCGGTTAAGATATTGCGATCCCAATTCATAAATTTATGAAGACCACCAGCTTTTTCAAGAATAGGCGTTTGAGGCCTTAAAAATAAATGATAGGTGTTACCGAGGATGATATCCGGATTAATATCGTTTTTAAGTTCTCGTTGATGAACACCTTTAACAGAGGCAACGGTACCAACAGGCATAAAAATAGGCGTTTCAATAACGCCATGGTCTGTTGTAATTTTACCTGCTCTAGCTTTGGTTTGAGCATCTTTGGCATTTAATTCAAATTTCATATACAAAAATCAATAGTTGGCAAAGATAAATAACTCAAGATTTAAAAAGTTAGAATTCTAATTAAATTAACTTATCAACAATATATAATGCTTGTTAACATTACTTAACTGTTTTCTTAAAATAGGGACATTATACTTTGTCAAACTGTCTTAAAGGTTTATTTTTGCAGCTTTAAAATAAGCAATTTAGCATGGCAACCACACAACAATTAGAAGATTTAGCAACACAAGTTCGTAGAGATATTTTACGCATGGTACACAAAGTGAATTCTGGGCATCCAGGAGGCTCTTTAGGTTGTACCGAATTTTTTGTAGCACTTTACAGCGAAATCATGGACAGAAATGAAGGTTTCGACATGAATGGCATTGGAGAAGATATTTTCTTCCTATCGAATGGTCATATATCTCCAATTTTCTATAGTGTGCTTGCTAGGTCAGGGTATTTCCCAGTGGATGAGTTAAATACATTCAGGTTAATTAATTCCCGTTTACAAGGGCATCCTACAACGCACGAAGGATTACCGGGTGTGCGTATTGCTTCTGGTTCATTAGGTCAGGGTATGTCTGTAGCATTAGGTGCAGCACAATCAAAAAAGTTGAATAATGACACTCATTTAGTTTATAGTTTACATGGCGATGGCGAATTACAAGAAGGACAAAATTGGGAAGCCATTATGTATGCTTCAGGAAAAAAAGTTGATAATATTATTGCAACCATAGATTTAAACGGTCAACAAATTGATGGCGCTACAGATCATGTTTTACCAATGGGAAGTATAAAAGCAAAATTTGAAGCTTTTGGTTGGATCGTTTTGGGAATTGAAGAGGGCAATAATATTGATGCCATTCTAAAAGGTATGGCAGAAGCTAAAAGTAAAACAGGACAAGGAAAACCTGTTTGTGTTTTGTTAAAAACCGTTATGGGTAATGGTGTCGATTTTATGATGCATACACATGCTTGGCATGGCAAAGCTCCTAATGATGAGCAACTAGCTATAGGATTAGCGCAAAATGCGGAAACTTTAGGAGACTATTAACCAATTTTAGATTTACGAATTTAGATTTATGAAAACATATACTTACACAGAAAAGAAAGATACTAGAAGTGGTTTTGGAGATGGTTTAACCGAACTTGGAAGAACAAACCCTAATGTTGTTGCACTTTGTGCTGATTTGGTTGGGTCTTTAAAAATGGATCAATTTATTAAAGAAAATCCTGATCGTTTTTTTCAAATCGGAATTGCCGAAGCTAACATGATGGGAATTGCAGCCGGAATGACCATTGGCGGAAAAATACCTTTTACCGGGACGTTTGCAAACTTTTCTACGGGTCGTGTTTATGATCAAATTCGGCAATCCATAGCCTATTCTGGAAAGAACGTTAAAATATGTGCTTCACATGCCGGTTTAACTTTAGGAGAAGACGGTGCTACGCATCAAATACTTGAAGACATTGGTCTTATGAAAATGTTACCAGGCATGACTGTAATTAATACGTGTGACTATAATCAAACCAAAGCTGCAACCATTGCCATCGCAGATCACGAAGGCCCTGTTTATCTTCGCTTCGGAAGACCAGCCGTTCCAATTTTTACTCCGGAAGATCAAACATTTGAAATTGGTAAAGCTGTACAATTAACCGAAGGTACCGATGTTACTATTGTAGCAACTGGGCATTTGGTTTGGGAAGCATTAGAAGCATCAAAAGCTTTACATGAAAAAGGGATTTCGGCTGAAGTTATAAACATCCATACCATTAAACCTTTAGACGAAAAAGCTATTTTAGATTCTGTTTCTAAAACAGGTTGTATTGTTACGGCAGAAGAACACAATTACCTTGGTGGTTTGGGAGAAAGTGTATCTAGGGTTCTTGCTTTAAATAAACCGACACCACAGGAATTTGTTGCGACTAATGATACTTTTGGAGAATCGGGAACACCGGCACAACTCATGGATAAGTATGGGTTAAACAGTGCAGCCATTGTAAAAGCATCGAAAACCGTAATCAAAAGAAAATAAATAAGCTAGATTGTCGTTTAAATTGAAACAATTCAAAAAACGATATTTTATGAAACGATTATTTTTTATTCCCCTTATTTTATTAGTATTTGGCTCCACCGCCTATTCTCAAAATTCATATGGTTTTGGTCTTATTGGTGGATTAAACTACAATGCCAACGGCAACTATTATGAATCGGTTGACAGCAATGCACAGCATCCTGATAGGAATATAGGGTTTCATGTAGGAGCTTTTGGTAAAATTGGCAGTCGATTGTATTTTAAACCTGGATTAATTTTTACCAGCACGAAAAGTGATTATACTGATGGTAGTTTTAAGATGCAGAAACTTGACGCTCCACTTTTAGTAGGCATTAAACTTATAGGCCCTTTAAGTATTTTTGCTGGGCCTTCCTTTCAATATATTTTAGATAGTGATTTTGGGAGTCAATCCATCGATAATTTCGAGAATGAGATTTCGATGGGTTTAAATTTTGGGGTTGGTTTGAGTATTAGTAAAATTGGTATTGATTTAAAATACGAACGTGGTTTTAGTAGCAACGAGGCCAATTTTATAAACAACAATGACCTTAATGTAAGTAAAATAGATTCAAGACCAGATCAACTTATTTTAAGTTTATCCTTGTTACTATAAAATAAAAAAGCCGCTTTAAAAGCGGCTTTTTTATTTAATCTTCTTTCGATTCTGTTTCAAGAGGGTCTAAATATTTTGCAATCCCATTGGCACCAATATCATTTGTTGGATCACCATCACCATCAATATCCTCATTTAGGGTTACAACACCGTCACCGTCATCATCTATATCAAAATAATCAGGGATTAAATCACCATCGGTATCATCACCATCCACAGTGAATTCTCCATCACCATCTAAATCTTCTAAATAGGAAGGCACAGTATCGCCATCATGATCATTAATTTCAGTATCGAATAATTCAAATTTAAAAATTAATGGTGAATACGCAGGGATTCCGCCTTGCGGTGCAGAAAAATACCCTATCCCAGAAGGCAAAAACATAACGCCAAGCCCATAATTCATATAACCTACTGTACCATCACCATTCTCAACAAACGATGCCGCCACATTAAACTCTGGAAACACACGTCTCCAACCCAGAATTAATGACGTTAAATCTAAATCGATAGGATTAACAGCACTATCAAAAACGTCATCATCTAATAAACTTCCAATGTAGTTTGTACGTATATCGTCTGAAAAATTTGGCGATGCAATACCACCTCCTTGATTTAATCGAAGAATATAATACTCATAAAGAGTGTCCTCATAAGTATAAGTTTTTGTTTCTACACGATCAATTAATAAGGCGTTATTAGCTGGGTCTGGTAAAATACCATCGTCTGGCAATAATGAAATTACCAAATCTGCTAAACTTGGATCTGGATTAGAAACAAACGCACTAGCATTGTAATAATGAGTTTCTAAATACCCTAGTATTGAATCGTTATCAATAATTTGCTGCTCGCCTCTATCTCTATCCTCAACAACAACAGCACTTGTGCCTCCATCATCTTTATTACACGCTAAAAATACAGTCGTTAAACATAAAATTAATATAATAGTTTTTCCTATTTTCATTATTGCTTATTTTTGAGGTCGCAAGATACAATTTTAATATAATTTTGCGCAACAACATTAACGTAGTTTTTAGAATAATTGTATGCGTATAGATAAGTATTTATGGTGTGTTAGATATTACAAAACCCGAACTTTAGCGACCACTGCTTGCAAGAAAGGTCAGGTAAGAATTAATGATGAGATTGTAAAACCTAGTAGAGAAGTTTATGCGCTTGATAAAATTGATGTAAGGAAAAATCAAATTAATTATAAACTTGCGGTAAACGATTTTCCTGAAAGTAGAGTTTCGGCTAAACTGGTTGATATTTACAGAACAGATATCACGCCAAAAGAAGCTTTTGAAACTCAAGATTTATTGAAATATTCTAGAGACTATTACAGAAAGAAAGGCGTTGGCCGACCAACCAAAAAGGACAGAAGAGATATTGATGGTTTTCAAGATGAAAATGAATAGTAAATAATTATAATATTGATTTTTCTATTTTTATCTTTGAACAAATGCAGAAAAACATGACCTCAACAAAAAGTATTATTCTTAATCACGATGAAATAAATCATAAAATCAGACGTATTGCGTATCAAATTTATGAGAATAATGTAGATGAAACCGAAGTTATTTTAGCAGGCATAGAAAGTAACGGTTATGTTTTGGCAAAAAAATTAAAAGCGGTTTTAATTAAAATCTCATCCATTAAACCAACGCTTTGCAAAGTCTCTATTGATAAAAAGAATCCTAGAAATGGTATTAGAACTTCTATCAATGCAAAAGGCTATGCGAATAAATCCGTTATTTTAATCGATGACGTTTTAAACTCTGGAACCACCTTGGTTTATGGCGTAAAGCATTTTTTAGATGTGCCACTTAAACAGTTCAAAACAGCTGTTTTGGTAAACCGAAATCATAAAAAATATCCTGTAAAGGCAGATTTTAAAGGCATTTCTTTATCGACATCGTTACATGAGCACATTCATGTCGTTTTAGATGGAAAAACTTTTGAAGCTGTTTTAGAATAGCTTTGCTACTAATTCTTTCAGAATTTCGGTTTTGCTTTTATTGTCGGTATTGACCGTTCGATCTGCTTGATTATAAAATTGTGAGCGTTCAAACAAATGTTTCCCTATAAATTCGACTAAAGCTTTTTCTGATTTTAAATGTGCAATTAAAGGTCTTTTATTTTTTTCGTTTTCAAGTCTAGCAACTAAAGACGGTATCGAAGCTTTTAAATAAACTGAAGTTGCATTGTTTGACTTTTTTAAAATATCCATATTATTTCCATAACAAGGTGTTCCGCCTCCTAATGATAAAACAATTTTGGTTTCATTATCTATTATTGATTTAAGATAACGTGATTCCCTTTTTCGAAAATAAATTTCTCCTTTAGATTTAAAAATATTGCTTATTGTGGTATTTTCCTTTTCTTCAATATAATCGTCTAAATCTATAAATGTATAATTTAATTTTTCAGCTAAAATTCTTCCAATTGCGGACTTTCCAGAAGCCATATATCCTAATAGAACTACGATCATTATTTACATTATAAATTGATTATTAAAAACATAGGTTTCATTCAACAAAAAAACGAAAATTTATACTAAAAAAGCATTGTTTTTTTAATTAAACATTTTATATTTGCACCCTCGTTAGAGAAAAGTATTGACCTGGTAGCTCAGTTGGTAGAGCATCTCCCTTTTAAGGAGAGGGTCCTGGGTTCGAGCCCCAGCCCGGTCACAAAAAAAGTTAAGCAAGTAGGCTTAACTTTTTTTATTTTATCTTGTTCATAATTATGCGCACGTGGCGGAATTGGTAGACGCGCTAGCTTGAGGGGCTAGTATCCGTTTTAGGATGTGGAAGTTCGAGTCTTCTCGTGCGCACTTACTTTTATTGAGGAAGCAAAGCATCTATTTGACGCCTTACTTTTTCGCTATTCCAGTCGGCAGCTCCAGATTTATCGATTACAATATTCCCTTTTTTATCTAGCAGAAATGTTCTTGGTATGCTCCTACTCTTTAGAGTTTCTGGCACATTGCTAATGGGTTGATATACATTAAAGTTGTAGTCTTTTTTATCCAAAAATCGTTGTATGGCCTCACGCTCTTCATTACTCACAAACAAAATTGATATTCTGTCCTTATAATCATCATGAAGCTTTTGTAAGCTTGGCATTTCGGCAATACAAGGCGGACACCATGTTGCCCAAAAGTTTATCAAAACGACTTTGCCTTCAATTTCATTTAAATTAAACGTGTCTCCATTTAAGTCTTTTAATTCCCAATTATAATTTGTCACAGCTTTTCTTTCGTCTTCAGCAACAATAGAAGGTCCAAATAATGCCAATCCTTTATGCAATACTATTTGAATGGGCTGACGTGTTTGAGGTATGATAAGCAAAGCTATCACAATTAAAAAAAAAATATTATTTCGTTTTGATTTTGTTATTTTCATCGATAAAAATTAAAAAGCGTAGTCAGTATGTCGAAACTATGCATCAAATCTAACAAATCCATTTTAATTATCTTTTGTCTGTTTGACATAGATAAGTTGAAGTATAAAGTAATAATACAAGGCATAAAAAAAACCTCCTGAAAATCAAGAGGTTCTTATAAAAGATAACGAAATACATTATTTATTATTCTTCTTCGTCTGAAGTCGATTGAGTCTCAAAATCTAACATATTGTGCTGCTGCAAGGTATTATACCATTGTATAACTTTCTTGATATCGCTGGCATATACCCTATCTTCATCATAATCTGGTAATACTTCAAAGAAATACTCTTCTAATTTGTCCTTACTTTCCTTATGGCTTACACTGGTTAATTGCCCGTTTTCTTTTTCCTTAATTTTAGTAAGGATTCTGTGTAACGGCACTTCTTCAGTTAACGTATAAATGGCAATCTCACTTAATATACTTACGTTATGATGTACGCCTACAGACAAACGTTTTTGGTCAATAAAAGATTCGGCTATAAACCCGTTGCGTGTTTGAGTTATTAATTTAAATAACCCTGGTTTCCCGGCAATTGCTAATACTTTATCTAAAGTCATAGGTCTACTTTTTTAAAAGCGCAAATATCATACGTTTGCTACTGTTTTACAAACATTATCGTTTCTTTTTTTGGTCCGGAAAACGCATTCTATAATCTACTTTTATTTTTCCTTTAGAAATATTTGCTAGTTTTCCCTTGATAAGGCGCTTTTTTAAACTTGACAACTTATCTGTAAATAAAATACCCTCAATGTGATCATATTCATGCTGAATGACACGTGCAACAAGCCCTTCATAGGTTTCGGTATACTTATCAAAATTTTCATCAAAATATTCGATCGTAATTTTTGGCTGCCTAAAAACATCTTCTCTCACGTCCGGTATGCTTAAACACCCTTCATTAAAAGACCAATCGCCACCTTCCTCTTTTGTTATTTTTGCATTTATGAATACTTTCTTAAAATCCTTGAGATTATTTTGTTCTTCAATAGATAGGCTCTCATCTTCTGCAAAAGGTGAAGTGTCGACCAAAAACAAACGGATGGGCAACCCTATTTGAGGTGCAGCCAGACCAACACCATAAGCTGCATGCATCGTTTCATGCATGTTTTCTATAAGCTCATTAAGGCTTGGATAGTCTTTAGTTATATTTTTGCATTTCTGTTTTAAAACAGGGTCACCATATGCAACTATTGGAAAAATCATTATTTTGTTTTATAAATATTTGCAAAAATACAATACTTAATATTTATTGGAAGTTTTTGGGCATAAAAAAACTCCATTTATCAAAATGGAGTTTTTTACACTTTTATTTTTAATTATTTCATTATAATAACTTTTCGGGTTATTGTAGTATTATCTGTAACCAGACGAAGGAAATACACTCCATTAGTTAACACGGATGTATTAATTTGTTTTATGCTAACGTTATTAACTTCATCCATGACAGCTAATTTTCCAGTTACATCATACATATAAATTTTAGCGGTAGTATTAATGGCAAATTT
>CAXMOQ010000030.1:0-20662 GCA_964195015.1 uncultured Flavobacteriaceae bacterium
GGCAACCACCGAAGAGGAACGTGAAGAAGTTTATGTGCGTGGCTTTTTGGGCAAGATGATCTTTAGTGGTGAAGAAGCTTTAAAGACGTGTAATGTTTTGTCTGGAGGCGAGAAAGTACGTTGTATGTTATCCAGAATGATGATGGTGCGAGCCAATGTATTAATGCTTGACGAACCAACAAACCATTTAGATTTAGAGAGTATTACTGCGTTTAACAATTCGCTTAAAAACTTTAAAGGCACTGTTTTATTTACAACACATGACCATGAGTTTGCTCAAACGGTTGCTAATCGTGTTGTAGAGTTAACACCAAATGGCGTTATAGATAGACATACCACATTTGATGAGTATATGCAAGATTCTAAAATAAAAGAATTGCGTAATAAAATGTATGCTGTAACGGTATAGATATTTGTCATTGCGAATCACACTTTTTGGCGTGATGTGGCAATCTGATTCATATGGGTTTCCATTAAAGCTTATTTCAGTCGTTCTTCCTTGTAATGACGTTAAGCTTGTAATTCAGAAGTCACATTTTCTACGACAGGCACTGAAGCATCCAATTCTTCTTTACGAACATACAATTCTTGGTATCCAGGCACCGAAGCTCCAAAACCAGCAAGTCGGCCAGATTCTGTTTCGTCTTTTACAACGGGACTAATCCCAATGGCTTCCAATTGATCTACTATAAGTTGTGCAATAATAAAACTACCTGTATAAATTTTTATGTAATTAGATTCTGACATATTGTATCTATTTTAGGTATTGTTTTAAAGATACAAAATGTTTGCTAATGTATTGTGAAGGATTTTATAAAAGTTTTAGAATGAATAGTATAAAAAAAGACCTGTCAGGTTTTTAATACCTAGCAGGTCTGAATATAAACACTATGAGTAATCGAAAATTAACGCAACTCCGCACCAAGCTGGCTTTCAAAATTCGACTGAAGCTTGTTCATAATTTTATCAATCTGCTTATCCGTTAATGTTTTCTTTTCATCTTGCAATGTAAAACTTATTGCATAACTCTTTTTACCTTTTGGCAGATTCTTACCTTGATATACATCAAACAAATTCACAGCTTTTAAAAGTTGTTTTTCGGTTTGTTTGGCAATATCGTTAATGGTTTCAAAGGTTATATTATCATCCAACAATAAAGCAAAATCACGACGTACTTCTGGATATTTAGGAATATCTTGAAATATTATGGATTGACGTTTGGCTACTTTCAACACGTTTCCCCAGTTAAAATCGGCAAATAGTACATCTTGTGAAATATCAAAATGCTTTAAAATTGACTTTTTTACTAACCCAAATTCCACAAAAACCGTTTTTCCTAAACCTAATTGAATACCTTCGCTAAACACATCATTCGTGAAAGGAGATTCGGTGTATCTTTTAATTCCTAAACGCTCCAACAAAGAAGTAACTGTTCCTTTTAAATAAAAGAAATCACTTTTTCGTGTTGGGTTGTGCCAATTCTCAACGCAGCGATTTCCTGTTACCAAAAGCGTTAAATGTTTATGTTCTTCATGCGTGTCTTTAAAGCTATGATAGGTTTTACCAAACTCAAAAAACTTCAGTACACTGCGTTTTCTATTAATGTTATAAGACAGAGCTTCCAGACCAGAGAATAATAACGATTGCCGCATAACCGAAAGGTCGTTACTCAACGGATTAAGCATAACCACATTATGTTCTTCCTTTAATTGCTCGCTTAAAGCAATATAATTTGGTGTGGTAAGCGAATTAGCCATCATTTCGAAAAAACCTTGCGATGCTAATTGATTACCAACAACATTTTGTAATTTATAATCTTCAAAACGTGAGGAACCTGAAATGGAAGCATTTAGCTTTTCGGTAGTTTTTATATTGTTATAGCCATATACGCGAAGAATTTCTTCAATGACATCGACTTCACGCTGTACATCATTCCTGTAGGCAGACACGGTAAGCCCTAAACCCGTTTCGGTAACATTATTTACCTTAATCTCCAATGAGGTTAAGATGCGCTTGATGGTTTCCCTCGGAATCTCCTCTCCAATCAAACTTTTGGCGTTATCGAAACTTAAACGCACTTGAAAATCTTCAATTTTATTTTGATAGACATCAATCAGATCGCTTGAAATTTCGCCACCAGCAAGCTCCTGAATTAATAAGGCTGCGCGCTTTAAAGCGTATTCTGTAATATTAGGGTCAATGCCACGCTCAAATCTAAAAGAGGCATCTGTATTTAAGCCATGACGTTTAGCGCTTTTACGAATACTTATAGGATTAAAGTATGCGCTTTCCAGAAAGATGCTGGTCGTTTTTTCTGAAACACCAGAATCAATCCCTCCAAAAACCCCGGCAATACACATGGGTTTTTCGGCGTCACAAATCATAAGATCATCTTCATGCAATTCCCGTTCTACATCGTCTAACGTTGTGAATTTAGTTCCAGATTTAACAGTTTTCACTACAATTTTATTTCCGGCAATGTTTGCTGCATCAAAGGCGTGGAGCGGTTGTCCTAATTCATGTAATACGTAATTTGTACTATCTACAATATTGTTTATGGGGTTTAAGTCTATGGCTTTTAAACGATGTTGTAACCAAGCTGGAGAGTCACCAACTTTAATTCCAGAAATGGTGACACCACAATAACGTGGTGCTAAATCTTTATTTTTAACATTGACATCTATCTTTAAATTCCGATTATTTATTTGAAACGAACTTACAGAAGGTGTAATTAATTCTAAATTAATTTCCTTTTGTACAAGACCTGCTTTTAAATCGCGAGCCGTACCAAGATGGCTCATTGCGTCAGCGCGATTTGGTGTTAGTCCAATTTCGAAAACATGATCGTTTTCAATATCAAAAATTTCTGATGCAAGCGTACCAGCAATTAAAGCATTGTCCAGTACCATAATGCCGTCATGCGATTTCCCAAGACCCAATTCATCTTCTGCACAAATCATCCCATGGCTTTCCTCACCACGAATCTTTCCTTTTTTAATAACCCATGCTTCGCCCGCTTCGGAATACAGGGTTGTGCCAATGGTCGCTACAGGTACTTTTTGTCCGGCAGCTACATTAGGTGCGCCACATACTATTTTTAAAGGAGCAACACCTCCAATATTGACTGTGGTTACTTTTAATCGGTCGGCATTTGGATGTTTTTCACAGGTTAGAACTTCGCCTATAACAATGCCTTCCAAACCACCTTTAACCGATTGGTAGGTTTCTATACCCTCAACCTCAAGACCTAAATCGGTAAGTAATTCGCTGGTTTGTTCTGGCGTCCAATCAATTTTAATAAACTGTTTTAACCAATTGTATGAAATCTTCATGCTTTGCTAATTAAATAAAGGTGTAAAGATAATAATACTTAATTGTTAACGACATTGTGAAACCCTTTTTTGTATGAGTATTTTGTTGTTATTTCGAATACCTTTAAATAAAAATTAAATTATGAGGAATTTCTTTTTATTATCATTAATAGTCTTAATTATATCTTGTAAAGAAGATTCAATCATAGTTCTAAAAAAAGGTACTTGGAGAGCAACATTAGATGTGCTAGACGATAAAGAATTACCTTTTATTTTTGAAGTCGAACACGACAATAAACTCAAAATATATAATGACAAAGAAGTTATAGAAGTTGATGAGGTTGAATACCGAAGTGATTCTGTGTTTATAAAAACACCAGTATTCCAAAGTTATATCGCCGCAAAGTTTATTGATGATCATACGCTTGAAGGTAGTTATATAAAGGAAGAACTCGACAGAATCGTACCATTTAAGGCGAGTTTTGGTATTGCTGAAAGATTTGAAACTTCTAAAACAGCAACTGGTAACATGACCGGAAACTGGGAGACCGTTTTTAGTCCGGAGGTGGTCGAAGACAGATATATTGCTAAAGGAATTTTCAGCCAAAAAGGTAGTAGAGTTACTGGAACTTTTAGAACCACTACTGGTGATTATCGATTTTTGGAAGGTGTTATGGAAGGAAGCACATTTAAGCTTTCAACCTTTGACGGTTCACATGCTTTTTTGTTTACAGGTACCGTAACGGATAGCACCATGCTGGGCATGTTTTATTCTGGGAATCATTTTAAAGAACCTTTTGTTGCTAAAAGAAATGAGCACTACGAATTACCACGTGCCGACGCATTAACTTTTTTAAAGGAAGGCTACGACAAATTTGAATTTTCATTTCCCGATGCAAATGGCAATATGGTGTCTTTAGAAGACGAGCGTTTTAAAAACAAGGTCGTGCTTGTACAACTTATGGGAACTTGGTGTCCTAATTGTTTGGACGAAAGTAAATTCTATGCAGAGTATTATAACAAGAACAAACACAAGGATATAGAATTTATAGCGTTGGCTTTCGAATATGCAAAAACGCAAGATCAGGCGTTTAAGAATATTGCACGTTTAAAAGCAAGGATTGGAATAGATTATCCGATGCTTTTAGCGCAGACAGGCTCTTCTAGTAAGGTGGAAGCACAAAAAAAATTACCGATGCTAAATCATGTACTCTCTTATCCAACCACAATTTTTATTGATAAAAAAGGAACTGTTAGAAAAATACATACAGGTTTTAATGGACCGGCCACTGGAGAAAAGTATGTGGAATTTAAAAATGAATTCAACGGTTTTGTTAATAATCTTCTTAAAAAATAGTTAATTAACAAACCGCTAACACTGCCCAACCTAATTTGTCTATAATTTGGTTGCACAAACAATCTAAACTATAATCAATAATGAAAAAGAACAACGTAACCAATTTAATGATGTGTTTATTGCTAGCAGTTAGCTTTAGCACTTTTGCGCAACTTAACACGCCTCGTGGTAGCCAACAAGCAACCGTATCACAGCGTGTAGGAACATCAGATGTTTCAATTACTTATTCAAGACCAAGTGTTAATGACCGCGAAGTTTGGGGAAAACTTGTGCCCTATGGTATGAATAATCTTGGCTTTGGTACAGCCACAGCAGCACCTTGGCGGGCTGGAGCAAACGAAAATACAACCATTACATTTTCCGATGATGCTAAAGTAGGAGGTAAGCCTATTAAGGCTGGCACTTATGGTTTGCATATTGATGTAAAGGATGAAAGTAATGCTACAATCATTCTATCTTATGACGCCAATTCTTGGGGAAGTTTCAATTATGACCCTAGCAGGGATGCTTTACGCACCGATGTAAAATTGAATACGGTGCCACATAAAGAATTATTAACTTATGAATTTAATACTGTTGCTCCAACATCGACAGTGGCATCTTTAATTTGGGAGAAAAAGGAAATTCCATTTACAGTGGAGTTTGCGGTAACCGATATTGTTTTAGCCGATTTTAGGGACAGGTCTAAAGGAAATTTAGGGTTTAACAGACAAAACTGGGAGCAAGCTGCCAATTTTGCTCTCAATAACGGAGGTGATTTAAATGAAGCTTTAGGTTGGATTGACGGTGCTATTGCTGGACAGTTCTACAGCCAAAAAACATTTAATAATCTGGCAATAAAAGGGCGAATTCTCACCAAAATGGGGAAAACGGCAGAAGCTTCAGCCTTATTGGAAGAAGCCGCTGGATTGGCAAATACAAATCAACTTAATACTTTAGGGTATCAAATGGTGAATGCGAAAGATTATGAAACCGCCTTAAAATATTTTAAACTTAATGTTACTAATAATCCAGACAACGCTAATGTTCATGACAGTTTAGGTGAATGTTACAAAATTATGGGTGATAATAAGAATGCCATCAAATATCTTAAAAAATCATTATCCTTGAATCCGCCTGCTAATGTAAAAGCAAATTCGGAAAAGCTTTTAACAGAGCTAGGAGCATTATAAAAAAAATCAATTAAAACACGATCAGTTATGTTTTAAAGCCCAATGAAAATTGGGCTTTTTTATTATCTATATTTCTTGAGGAATGTTAGTACTACTTCCCAATTTTCTACTACATTATTTTCCACGCGTTCTTCAACCAACATAGATGATCCGTGTACGCCATACTCTGCAATATAAGTTTGATGATTATATTTTTTTGCTAAATAAAACTGTTCGACAGATGATTCTCTTTCCATTTCTTTTTTTGGTCTTAAAAGTAACAGTGGAATATTGATGTCTTTTAAATATTGATTTGGATGACATGCTTTTACCACATTACCGGTTGATGGTGAAAAAGCAAGTAGCGCGTTAATATCCTTTTGACGCTTGCTGGCAAGCTGGATGGCCAGTGCAGCACCAAAACTACTTCCCCATAAAATGTGTTTGCCATTGTATTCATTTGCAATCAAATAATCTAAAGCGGCTTCTAAATCAGGATATGCATCGCAGTAAGTATAATCATTTGTTGAAAGGTTATCTATTGTTCTATTCGAACTTCCATAATATGAAAAACCCCCGACGCGCTGGTCTATGGCTAAAATATTATAGCCTTCATTCAACAACTTGGGAATTATAGTGCCATATTCTCCGCGAGCATTCGCTCCACCTTGATGGAACAGCAAGATAGTTGATAGGTTCTTGTTTTTTGTATATAAATCTCCATATACTGTGATGCCATCAGATGTTACAAAAGTAATCTCTTTATAATCTGCTTGGTGGGTTACCTCATGCTGAGCATGAACAATTAGTGGGATTAAAACACTAATGTAGAAAAGTAGTTGCGTATGCTGAAGATAATTCATAATTAAAGTTATTTTGTTTTAATTAAGTCTAGCCATTCTGTTTTAGAATCGGGGTCTTCCTTCAAAAAAGCATCAACAAAAACTCGTGTTGTATAACACATGTTTAAGTATGCTTTGGATAATTCATTATTGGAAGTTTCAGAGATTAAATCATTTATCAACCCGTTTTGTGTCGTAAAGTGCTGATGTGCGAATGGCTCAATAATTAATGAATATTTTTTCACAGATGGAATTGAGTCATATAATTCGCTGCTTCGTTCAACAACATATTGCTCTGGTTGGGTTCCAGTATAATGTAAATAAGGAATATTCAGTTTTTTATAATCAAAATATGGCGATGCTTTAAGCATCTCGATGCCATAAGTGCGTCCAATTCCAGAATCTAGACTAACGAACATGTCAATATTTGAATTCTTCATAGCATATATTGCTTGAGAAACTCCACCTACGCTCCAAGACGTCAAACAAATTTTATCAATATCTACTTGTGGAATGATTAGTTTCAAGTTATTTATAGCAAAAGCCATATCATCTAATTGTAAATTTAAACCCGTCTGATTGAATGGCCATCTTGAACTCTCATCATTACCCAATGCAGGCAAAGCAGCAACTACATACCCATAACTTGCAAGATATTCACACAGAACTGAATGTAAATAACCGGGTGTAGTTCCACCTGGAGCAAATAATATTAGCGGGAAGGATCCATTTACAATGGTTGTGTTTTTATGTGCGGAAGTTTTTAAAAATTTAAATTTTTTAAGGAGTTCCTCTTTGTTTTCGCTTAATCCAGAACGATCTATGACTTGAAGTAAAACAGAATCAATGTCTTTAGAATTTCTGATTTTTTTATTCAAAGCGATATATTCGGTATAATTAAAAGGAGTTTTCTTCTTTTCATTTGAAGGATACCAAATAAACAGTTCTACAGGTCTGTGTAAATTGCCAAAAGATCTTGAATAGTCAATAATAGTTTCATGTTTAAAGCTTACAGAATAATTACCTAATGCAGAATCTTTTAAAATATCAATTTGTGCCTGTGTATGGTTGATTCCAATAGCTATAATAAAAAGCAATAATATTTTTAAATGCTTCATAGATTTATAATTTAGTCAATAATATTAGTAATGCTAGGTTCATTTGTTGATGCCACACAATTCACCTTCCATTTTCCATTTTGTTTCGTATAGATCGCGACCCAAGAGAAAACGGTGCTTTCTTTTGTTTTCTTATTGTCTTCATCATCGTAAGTTAAGACGAGTTCTTTATTTACAATGGTATATGCCATTGAATAGTCGTCAGAAAAACGAATTATAGGTGGTTCAATATCATCCCACTTTTCAAATTCTACCATATCAAAATAGTGTTGTACCTGTTCGGTTTTACTCTTCTTTTCAAGTCTAGTTATTTTTCCTTTGTTTACAGAAATATGGTCGTCGGATAATTGTGATACGAATTCATTGGCCATCTTTTCAATATGATATTTTCGCGAAAGATTATGTACTTCTAAAATCTCTTGTTCAATTGCAACGACGTCTATCTTTTGTATATTTTGGCAAGAAAAAAGTAAGATAAATAGTAATGCTTGAAATAAAATATAGATTGGTTTCATAAGTTGATTATTAAAGCGTAATTTTTATTTGCAGATAAAAGAGGCAGCCCCTTGATTTTAAAGGTATAAACTTTGTGTAATAGGCTATACTTATTTTACAGAACTTTAACAGAAATTACGAGTTTAACGTATGGACAAGTTCTATTAACTTATATAATTCCAGATATTCTTATACTTACCCATGGCTTTGTAAGTCTCTAAAAGTGCTTTATTTTCAGGATTAGCAAGCGAGGGATCATCTTTTAGTATTTTTTTTGCAAAATATCGTGCGTGCTGTAAAATATCGTTGTCTTTTATAATATCTGCAATTTTAAGGTTTAAAACACCACTTTGCTGGGTGCCCATAATATCGCCTGGGCCGCGCAAGCGCAGGTCGACTTCGGCAATTTCAAAACCATCGTTGGTTCTTACCATGGTTTCTAACCGCGTTTTGCTATCGTTGTTTAATTTGTGGCTAGTCATTAAGATGCAGTAACTCTGTTCGGCACCACGGCCTACACGACCACGCAATTGGTGGAGTTGCGATAAACCGAAGCGTTCGGCACTTTCTACAATCATAACGGAAGCATTGGGAATATTTACGCCAACCTCAATAACGGTCGTAGCTACCATGATTTGTGTTTCTCCCTTAACAAAGCGCTGCATTTCGTAATCCTTGTCGGCTGGTTTCATTTGGCCATGCACAATGGAAATTTGATAGTCAGGCAACGGGAAATCACGAACAATACTTTCGTAACCATCCATTAAATCCTTGTAATCCATTTTTTCGCTTTCCTGAATTAACGGATAGACAATATATATTTGCCGGCCTTTCGCAATTTCATCACGAATAAATCGGAACACTTTTAACCGATTATTATCGTAGCGATGTACGGTTTTTATAGAACGTCTTCCAGGTGGTAATTCGTCAATTATCGAGATGTCTAGATCACCATAAACCGACATCGCCAAGGTTCTTGGAATGGGTGTTGCCGTCATCACCAAAACATGTGGTGGTGAGGTGTTTTTTTTCCATAATTTACTGCGTTGAGCAACGCCAAATCGGTGTTGCTCATCGATGATGGCAAGCCCTAAATTTTTAAATTTCACCTTGTCTTCAAGCAGTGCATGCGTGCCAATTAGGATCTGTAAGTCGCCATTTTCCAGTGCTTCATGGATTTTTCGTCTTTCTAAAGTATTAGTTGAACCAGTAAGTAGTTTTATACTGATGTTCAAATTGTTACATGTTTTCTGTAAACCGTTGTAGTGTTGGACTGACAAAATAGCAGTCGGCGCCATTAAACAGGCTTGAAAACCGTTGTCAAGTGCTATAAACATTGACATTAATGCCACTATGGTCTTCCCCGAACCTACGTCGCCTTGTAACAAGCGATTCATCTGTGCATTGCTGCCTAAATCCTGCCTAATTTCTTTTATAACCCGTTTTTGCGCATCGGTTAATTCGAACTCCAAATGCGATTTAAAAAAGCTGTTAAAATAGTCGCCGACTTTCGTAAACGGAAAGCCTTTGATTTTCGATTTATGAATTAAATTTTTTAGGATTAATTGTAGCTGAATGTAAAATAATTCTTCAAATTTTAATCGATATTGTGCCTTTGCTAAAAGCTCTTGATTTTTTGGAAAATGGACGTTGAAAAGTGCTTCATTTTTGGATATTAATTTAAGTTCTGTAAGCAGATTATTTGAGAGTGTTTCAGTAAATTTTCCATTGGTTTCTAGAAAGAGTTGTTGCATAATTTTGCTAACAACCCGATTTGTAATGCCTTTATTTGATAATTTTTCGGTTGATGGATAAATGGCTTGCATTGCTGAACGCAGATTTTTCTCATGCTCTTCCAGTAATTCCATTTCTGGATGTACGATATTGAATTTTCCGTTAAACCAATTTGCTTTACCAAAAACAACATAGGATTTTTTCAGTTTTAAACTCTCGCGAATCCATTTATGACTTCTAAACCAAACTAATTCTATAATGCCAGAATCATCCTTGAACGATGCAACCAAGCGTTTTCCACGTTTTTGATCGACTTCACGTGCATTCACAATTTCGCCAATAATTTGCACATCGGCATTATTGCGTTGCAATTGGTTAATTTTATAATATTGTGTTCTGTCTATGTAACGATTTGGGAATAAGTTAATTAAATCTTGATAGGTATGAATGCCCAACTCCTTGCGCAGCAAATCGGCGCGATTAGGACCAACGCCTTTTAAATAATCTATTGAAGTTTGAAGGTTCGCGTTCATGAAAACGAAATTAAGTTATTTAATTATATTCTTAAAACTAAATATTAATCATGCCTTCGAAAATGCGAATGATTATAAAATTTGTATTTTGGTCTAGCCTTTGATTACTATAACTTATGAAACAGATTCTTTTTGGTTTAATTGCTTTTTTAGGTCTTTCTGCACAATCACAACAAACTGAATATGTGGATTTTAAAGCCGCTAAAGTTCAAGTTTTCATAAACCCGAATGAAAAAGAAGTTTCTGGAACTGTGGTTTATACCTTTGATGTTTTAAAAGAAGTGGATTCAATATTTGTCGATGCTCAAAATATGAGCTTTGATAAAATTCTTCTTAACGATGCTAAAGTTGGATATAATTATAATGATAAAAAACTTTGGTTCATCAATAAATTTAGGCCGTCCGAGGCTAACACAATACAAATAGCATTTAATTCCATCCCAAAAAAAGCCATGTATTTTGTGGGTTGGGATATTGAAGGTCAAAATAATGTCACTTCGTGCGTGTCATCTCGAGTGCAGTCGAGAGGCGAGAAGCAGGTTTGGACACAAGGTCAAGGAAAATACACAAGCAATTGGCTGCCCAGCTTTGACGATATGAATGAAAAGGTTGAATTTGATTTGTCTATTACTTTTGATTCTAGCTATGAAGTTATTGGGAACGGAAAGCTAACAAATAAACAACTCAACGAATCAACAACAACTTGGGTTTACAATATGCAACAGCCTATGTCAAGCTATTTGGTGGCTTTAGTCATAGGAAAATACAATAAAAAAGTAGAGGTTTCTGCAAGTGGTATTCCTCTGGAGATGTACTACTATCCAGAAGATTCGGATAAAGTAGAGCCAACTTACAGGTATTCGAAGCAAATGTTCGATTTTCTTGAAAATGAAATCGGTGTGCCCTATCCTTGGCAGAATTACAAGCAGATTCCTGTGCATGATTTTTTATATGCTGGTATGGAAAACACTGGAGCTACGATTTATTCGGATGCCTTTGTGGTGGATTCTATAGCCTTTGTCGACAGGAATTATGTGAATGTAAATGCGCACGAACAAGCACATCAATGGTTTGGTAATTTAGTGACTGCAAAACACGGGACTCACCATTGGTTGCAGGAAGGCTTTGCAACCTATTATGCTTTATTGGGAGAACGAGAAATTTTTGGTGACGATTATTACTTTTGGAAATTATACGAATCTGCGCAACAATTGAGCGATCAAGATAGGCAAGGACAAGGAACTTCATTATTAAACCCTAAATCTAGTAGTTTAACATTTTATCAGAAAGGCGCATGGGTATTACACATGCTAAAAGAAAAAGTAGGGGATAAGGCTTTTAAAATGGCTGTAAAGAACTATTTGCAGAAGCATCAATTTAAAAATGTTGAAACCAATGATTTTATAAGTGAAGTTGAAAGAGAAAGTGAACAAAATTTAAACGGATTTGTAAGCACATGGTTGCAAAGTGACGTATTTCCGTTAGAGCGTGCTATGGCATCGCTTAAGCAAAACTCTAAATTCATTAACGAATATCTTATGGTAGATTGTGAGGTTATAGATTCTAAATGCGATTATTATCTAACCTCTTATGTTTCAGAAAGAGCTAAAGAGAAAATAATTGCACAAATTCCGGATAGGATAAATTCAGAAACATTTAAAAACCCATTAAAAGTAAGGCAGGCCATTGCTCAAACTTTAACCAAGATTCCACTACATTTAAAGAAAGATTATGAATCGCTATTACAAGATAAATCATACACTACCATTGAAGCTGCTTTATACAATTTGTGGAATAACTTTCCAGACGATAGGGTAAAGTATCTGGACCATACAAAAGGTATTGAAGGTTTTAATGATAAAAACGTCAGAACACTTTGGTTAACATTGGCGATGCTTACTCCAGACTACGATAAGGTAAATGCAGAATCCTTTTTTGAAGAGTTGGTAGTTTATACGTCTCCAAAATATAATTTTGAATTACGACAGAACGCATTTCAATATTTAACCATGATTCAATCGTGTAACGACGTCTGTAAGGAAAATTTAAAAGAGGCAACAAGGCATCACAATTGGCGTATGTCTAAATTTGCTAAAGCGTTATTAGAAAAAAATTAATTTATGAAAGCATTAGTTATATCAGGAGGAGGAAGTAAAGGCGCATTCGCTGGCGGCGTGGCGCAATATCTTATTGAAGAAAAAGGAAGAAATTACGATATGTTTTTAGGAACATCGACAGGAAGTTTGCTCCTTCCGCATCTTGCGGCTAACGATATAAAAAAGCTTTATCGTATATATACTAACGTGAAGCAAAAGCATATTTTTAGCGTGAACCCATTTGTAGTTCGAAAAAAAGGAAACAGGGAATTTGTATCTATTAACTTTTTAAATTCAGTATGGCAGTTTATCAAAACAAAACGCACCTTTGGCGAAAGTAAAGCACTCAAAAGAAATATAAGACGGAATTTTACTCAAGACGAATTCAATTTAATAAAAAAAACAAGAAAAGACCTTGTTGTGACCGTTTCAAATTTATCAAAAAATCAGGTAGAGTATAAGTCCATAAACGACTTTAGTTATGAAGAATTCTGTGATTGGATCTGGATCTCTTGCAACTATGTGCCATTTATGTCTTTAGCTATAAAAGATGGTTACGAGTACGCCGATGGTGCTTTTGGTTGTGTGATCCCCATTCGGGAAGCCATACAACGAGGCGCTACTGAAATAGATGCTATTGTTTTAGAGTCAGAAGGTTTGCAGCAACAAAAGGTATTGGGTAAAAACCCATTTTCGTTAATGATTAGTCTGTTTAGCCATTTATTGGATCAGGTTGAAAAACACGATATCACAATTGGAAAACTGGCGGCTAAAAACAAAGATGTGAAGCTTAATTTATATTATACGCCAACAAAGCTCACCGAAAACTCCTTGATATTTAGTAAGCCGCTTATGGAGAGTTGGTGGAAACAAGGCTATAATTATGCAGAATCAAAATCAAAAGAAAGAAAATCGAATGAACTTCGCTCTGTATAGTTTTACCACATTTCGCTAACCTCTTTTTTTATAAAAGACAAGGCAGTATCACTTGGCGCCCTTTTTTCCAACATTTCTTGTAAAATGACCTCACGCAATTTATTAGCCGTGTTTGTTTTTTTTAATAACCCCGCTTTTCTAACTAACTGGATTGTTGCATTTTTTGCTGCGGTAATAATACTCCAACATTCACCACTTAAGTAGATTTGTTGTGATAAATTATGTTCAAATTCTTGTTCAATGGATGTTATAAGTAAATACTCATAATCTTCTTTATTTGAAGATGTTGGAGAAACTCTAATAAGTAATTTACTAGGCGTTATACGTTCTAAAAATAAAGCCATACGTTCGTAAGCCTGTAAGCGTAGTGGCAAGGTATTTATTTGCAAATCTTTATGCAATAAAAAGCGCCTTCTGCCATCTTCGTTCTTTGTGTGTTCTTTAAAAAAATAATAGGCAATCATTCCCGTAATTAGTGCAGGAATAGCATATAGAAAGACTTCAAATATTTTTTCAACTTCCATAATAAATCTGTTTAAGGCTATTAACAAACATAGTAATTATTTAACAACTACATAAAATAAATTCCAAATTCCAGATTTCAAATACCAATTTCCGCTTACTAAATACTGGCTGAATTCTGTCCACTTCGACCGTAAACTGAATACTACTTACTGCCAACTGATTTCCCTCCTAAATAGATGCAATCTTTTAAATCTTGCATATTAGTAAAGGGAACGGTAGTTTTTTCATATAAATAGGTTCTGTCAAGTTCTTTTGAGAGGTTATGATCATCTACATTCATTTCTATATCACTCATTTTAAATTGGCAAGGATGTTCGTAACCAGCAGCATGTGTGATCTCAACGAATTCCTTTCTAAAGGTCTTAAAATATTGACCTAAACGCTCCGATTTTAGTGTAGGATCAATACCGTTCTGAAGCCATTTGCTTTGTGTTGCCACACCGCTAGGGCAACGGTTTGTATGGCACACCTGCGCTTGGATACAGCCAATACTCATCATGGCTTCACGCGCTACGTTAATACAATCGGCACCCATAGCAAATGCCATAGCTGCTTTGGCGGGAAAGCCCAATTTTCCGCCACCTATAAATACAATGCGTTCTGTTAATCCTTTAGATTGAAATAATTTGTATAAATCACTAAAACCATACACCCAAGGTAAGGACACATGATCTGCGAAGCTTGGAGGTGCAGCACCGGTGCCACCTTCGCCGCCATCAACAGTAATAAAGTCGGGACCTTTTCCTGTCGTTTTCATCAAATCTGCCAATGCTTCCCATTGCTGGAGCTTTCCAATCGCAGCCTTGATACCAACAGGTAAACCAGTAGCTTCGGCAATCGTTTCAATAAAATTGATCATTTCCGGGACGTTGGAAAAGGCGGTATGATTTGGAGGCGATAGCACATCTTTACCAATTTGGACACCGCGTATGGCAGCAATTTCTTTGGTGATTTTTGCACCAGGTAATACACCGCCTTTTCCAGGTTTAGCACCTTGGGATAGTTTTATTTCTATGGCTTTAACAAAAGGATTGTTGTTTACCAATTGCACCAATTTTTCCATCGAGAAATTACCGTTTTTATCGCGAACACCAAAATAACCTGTCCCGATTTGAAAAATCACATCGCCACCATGACTGTGGTAAGGCGATAAACCACCTTCGCCCGTATTATGATAAGCTCCAGCAATTTTCACACCTTTATTAAGCGATTCTATAGCTTTAGCTGAAAGCGAGCCAAAACTCATTGCGGAGACATTAATAACCGACGCTGGCCGGAAGGGTTTCTTCCGTTTATGATAAGCACCCATAACTTTAGCACATGGGAGAAATGTTTTATCGATATCGTTTGGATGGTTTTCGCCAATTTTATAGGGCATCATCGCATTATTAATAAAAATATGCTGATGCGCATAAATATCGCGATCGGTTCCGAAGCCTTCGTAATTGTTTTCGTGTTTAGCTGATGCATAGATCCAACTGCGCTCAATACGATTAAACGGTAACTCTTCCCTGTTGTTGGCTACGAGATATTGCCTCAATTCAGGGCCGATTTTCTCAAGCATATAACGGAAATGCCCAATTATAGGGAAGTTATGACTTATGCTGTGCTTTCTTTGAAAAAAAACATCTCTAATGGCGATTAACGCTAAAACGATTAAAATCCAAAGCCACCATGGGATATTGGATAGAAATTCTAAAAATGCATTCATTTTAATTATTTAAATAGTCAAATGTTAATTGTGTCATCGCTTTCACGCCAAGAAGTAAACCACTTTCATCAATATAAAAATCGGGTGTATGATGTGGATAAGCTTCGGTATTGCCTTTGGTCATGCCACCTAAAAAGAAATAAAAGCCGGGAACAATTTCCTGATAATAAGAAAAATCTTCGCCACCGGTAGTTGCTTTTCTTAAGCGTACATTTTCATTTCCGGCTACTTTTTGTAAGCTTGGAAGCATTTGGTTTACCAGATCAGGATCATTATAAGTAATTGTTGTATTATTTTGAAAACTAATAGTCGCTTCTCCGCCGTAGGCTTTAGCGAGGGTTTCTGTCATTTCGGTCATTCGTCTTATAATCTGTGCTTTCATGTCTGGGTCAAGCGTTCTTAATGTCCCTATGAGTTCGGCAGTTTCAGGAATGATATTAAAACGTGTGCCACTGGTTATTTTACCAACCGTAATCACAGCAGCTTCGTTTGTTAACGCTGCTTCCCGACTAATTATAGTTTGTAAACCATCAATGATTTTTGCCGATATTAATATGGGATCCACACCATTCCATGGTCTGCCACCATGCGTTTGTTTACCTTTTACATTAATAACGAAGCGCTCAACAGAAGCCATAACACCTCCCGATTTATAGTGCATGGTACCTACTTCATAATTAGACCTGATGTGTAAACCAAAAATAGCATCTACTTTTGGGTTTTCTAAAACACCTTCTTTTATCATAAGTTTCGCACCACCTTCCTCACCGGGAAGTGGACCTTCTTCGGCAGGTTGAAAGATGAACTTTACAGTACCGTTTATTTTGTCTTTATGTTTTGAAAGAATTTCAGCGACTCCCATCAAAATAGCTATGTGTGTATCATGACCACAGGCATGCATGACGCCAGTTTCTGTGTTTAAAAACTCTGTGGTTACGGTTGATTTAAATGGTAAATCGTTACGCTCGGTTACCGGTAATGCATCAATATCGGCGCGTAATGCAATGACTTTTCCAGGATGATTTCCTTTTAAAAGACCGACAACACCAGTATGGGCAACACCTGTTTGCACTTCAATGCCTAATGATTTCAAGTGTTCTGCAATCTTTTCAGCGGTTTTAAATTCTCTATTGGATAATTCGGGGTTTTCATGAAAATAGCGCCGCCACTCAATAACTTTAGGTTCGATAGATTCTAAATCAGTCGTTAATTCATCTTGCGAAAATGTGAGGCAACTTGATAAAATGGCGAGGCTCAAAAATATTTTTTTCATATTTGGGGTTATTAATATTTTATAAATCGGTAACCTTTATTTTGATATTGAATTAATGCCGTTGTCGCCGAAAGCGCAATTTTCACATTCGGAATAATGTCCTTTCTGGTCATCTCTCTTTTCGCAGCAGCTTGCCCGCAAATAATAATATCGACGCCCGCGGCGCTTAGGGCATTTATAAGTTTTAGATTCGGATTATTAACACCATACTTTTCCTTATAAACATCATTTTTAAGAACATCCTCTGACGCATCTGCATGAATGGTCATAGCCACCTTAAGTTGCTCTAATTTCATACCTGCATGCGCGTGCATATTTAAAAAACGTGCGGCGATTTCTAAATTTTTGTTTACAATACTTTTGTCTTCCGAAGATTTGTCGATATCAAAAATTACTTTAAACTCCGAATCAATTTCCGTTTGGTATTCCGGATTATTAACTTCGAAAGTCACACCATAGTCTTTAATAATTTCACCTTGAACTTTTTTTGCCTGCTGTGCATAAATATAAGCATTACACATAAGACTAAGACTGAAGAATACGATAATACATTTCATTATAAATGGTTTTAATAGCCTAAAGATATTCAAAATATAGTAAAACATACCCGATGCTATAATTGTTTATAATTATTAATTATTCTGCTTAATTAAACGCCTAACATTGGTTATTTTCACAGCTTAAAACAGACATTATTTTGGATAAATATTTAAGCCAGTTAAACGAAGCGCAATTAGCACCAACTTTGCAAAAAGATGGGCCTATGATTGTGATTGCTGGTGCTGGCTCTGGTAAAACGCGAGTGCTTACCTTTAGAATTGCCTACCTGATGAGCCAAGGTGTCGATCCTTTTAATATATTGGCCTTAACCTTTACCAACAAAGCTGCTCGAGAAATGAAGGGTAGAATTTCCAGTATTGTCGGTGATAGTGAAGCCAAGAACTTATGGATGGGAACCTTCCATTCGGTGTTTGCAAAGATTCTCCGTTTTGAAGCTGATAGATTAGGCTATCCCAGTAATTTCACAATTTACGATACACAGGATTCGCAGCGTCTAATATCTTCGATTATAAAGGAAATGAAACTAGATAAAGATGTTTATAAATACAAACAGATTTATTCCAGAATTTCATCTTATAAAAATAGTCTGATTACGGTCAAGGCCTATTTCCAGAACCCAGAACTCATTGAAGCCGATGCCATGGCAAGACGCCCGAGGTTAGGCGATATTTATAAGGAATATGTAGAACGTTGTTTTAAAGCTGGCGCCATGGATTTTGATGATCTGTTATTAAAAACCAACGAACTTCTTACCCGTTTTCCTGACGTGCTGGCGAAGTATCAAAATAGATTCCGATATATTTTGGTAGACGAGTATCAGGATACCAACCACTCACAATATTTAATTGTTAGAGCCTTGTCCGACCGTTTTCAAAATATATGTGTTGTGGGCGATGATGCCCAAAGTATTTATGCTTTTCGTGGTGCGAACATTAATAACATTCTAAACTTTCAGAAGGATTATGATGATGTTAAATTGTTTCGGTTAGAACAAAACTATCGTTCGACCAAAAACATTGTAAATGCGGCAAATTCAATCATTGATAAAAACCAAACGAAACTTGATAAGGTGGTTTGGACTGCCAATGATGAAGGCTCAAAAATTAAAGTGAACCGCCTGATGACCGATGGAGATGAAGGACGTTATGTGGCGAGTTCCATTTTTGAAAGTAAAATGCAAGAGCAATTACATAATAAAGATTTTGCTGTTTTATACAGAACCAATGCGCAATCCAGAGCGATTGAAGATGCTTTGCGTAAACGTGATATTCCTTACAGAATTTATGGCGGCTTGTCGTTTTATCAGCGCAAAGAAATAAAGGATATCTTGTCGTATTTACGATTGGTAATCAATCCCGCCGACGAGGAAGCCTTAAAGCGTATCATCAATTTCCCGGCACGAGGCCTTGGTCAAACCACGATTAATAAGCTCATTGTTGCGGCTAATGAATGCAAGCGTTCTATTTTTGAAGTGATAAAAAACATAGATACTGTCAATTTAAGAATCAATGCCGGAACCAAAACTAAACTACAGGATTTTGTGACCATGATTGAGAGTTTTCAAGTCATGAACCAGACTGTTAATGCCTTTGAACTTGCCGAACACGTTACAAAAGCCAGCGGACTTATTAGAGAGTTTAATAAAGACGGCACCCATGAAGGCATTGCCAAAATGGAGAATATTGAGGAGCTCTTAAATGGTATGAAAGATTTTGTTGAAGGGCAAAAGGAACTGGCAGATTCAACGGGGTCGCTTGCCGAGTTTTTAGAAGATGTGTCTCTGGCAACCGATTTAGATAATAATAAAGGTGATAGTGACCATGTGGCGCTCATGACTATTCATTTAGCCAAAGGTTTGGAATTTCCACATGTTTATATTGTTGGTTTGGAAGAAGATTTATTTCCGAGTGCTATGAGTATGAATACAAGAAGTGAGTTGGAGGAGGAACGGCGTTTGTTTTATGTAGCATTGACACGCGCTGAAAAACAAGCCTATTTAACCTATGCATTATCACGTTATCGTTGGGGAAAATTAATAGATTCTGAACCTAGCAGATTTATTGAAGAAATTGACGATAAGTATCTTGAAATTATCACGCCCATTGAAGAGCGACGTTATAACCCAATGTTGGACGCCAGTATTTTTGGAGATATTGAACCTAATAAAATTAGATATAAACCGGCGAAACAACAGACGTTTAAAAAGAAAACAGCAACAAAAGCTGATCCCGTAAAATTTCAAATAAGTACGCCAAAGAACTTAAAACCAGTTGCTAAAACCAACGGAAACACCAATTTATTCGATAGTAAATTAGTCGTTGGAAATGTGGTAAAACACATTCGGTTTGGTAGAGGCGAAGTCCTTAAAATTGAAGGCGTTGGTGCCGACGTAAAAGCCGAGATAAAATTTGAAAATGGTGGATTAAAGAAACTCTTATTACGTTTTGCTAAATTGGAGATTATTGGATAATCTACAAAGTAAAGTTTTCCTTTTTATAATTAATAATTGTTCTTTTCTGTTTAAAAAATTCATAACCTAGAATACCATCTAAATGTGTTCCGAAGGCTTCATTCATATTGTTTAAATTGTTTAAGACCGTATCCATAGGTCCGAAATAAATAGTTTCACTTAATTTTAAACGATATAATTTTCCTGCTACGACTTCAATTTTTTTATTACTGGCACCGACCAAATAGAGTCGTTTTTTAGGATAAAAATATTTCAATGCTTTTTTATTAGTACTTTTATTTATCTGGTTGAATTCTGCTGCACTATCCAATCCAAATTTAAGATTTTGTTTATTAATTAAACCATTTAAAACAATGGTATGGTTTTTTAAATTGAAATTGATGCTGTCCGTAATTTTTTCTAAATATACATGTTTGTCCAGCTTGTTTCCATAAGCATCAACTTTGGTTAATGTAATTTGATTCAAATGTAAATCGATAAAAACTTCATAATCTTTCAAAATACTGAAACCAATAATGCCCAACAAATTAATTTTTTTACTTTTCTCAA
>CAXMOQ010000031.1:0-20572 GCA_964195015.1 uncultured Flavobacteriaceae bacterium
AGAATCATAGCCGATAATTCTTGTGGTGTGTATAAACGACCATCAATATCTACTCTTGGCGTGTCGTTATCACCTTTTACTACTTTGTATGGTACGCGATCTGCTTCTTTTTTAGATTCAGAAAATTTATTTCCCATAAAACGTTTAATAGAATAAACTGTTTTTGTTGGATTTGTTACTGCTTGACGTTTTGCCGGATCACCAACTTTAATTTCGCCGCCTTCTACAAAAGCGATTACTGATGGTGTTGTGCGCTTACCTTCTGCGTTTGGAATTACAACAGGCTCGTTACCTTCCATTACAGATACGCAAGAGTTTGTTGTTCCTAAATCGATTCCAATAATTTTACTCATAATATTTATTTTCTTTATTGTTAATAGTTTTCCGTTCTTGTCTGCCGTCAGGCAGGTTCACGGAAATAAAGTGTTTAATTCATTTTTTAATACACCTACCAATAGTCAATCATTATGCCATTACAAAAAATATGACAAGCTGTCATTATCTATTTTTTAAACTTCCAGTAATTATTGATTATCATTTGAGCGAAAAGACTATTTTTACACGGTTTATAAAGGTTTTTATATATGGAATGTATCTCTGTTTTCGATATGCTGAAAATTGGCATTGGCCCTTCAAGTTCTCATACGTTAGGACCATGGCGAGCCGCAGAGCGTTGGATTAAAGAGCTAAAAACTGAAAACCTTTTTGATCGCGTTGAAACCATTACCGCAGATCTTTATGGGTCGCTATCCTTAACTGGAAAAGGGCATGCCACAGATTTAGCGGTGATGCTTGGATTGTCTGGAGCCAATCCAGAAACCATTCCAGTAGATTCTATTGCATCTATTATTAACGCAATAAATTCAACACAAACCTTAAGCTTTAATGGAGAAAAACCTATTAGATTCAATCCTGAAAATGATATTATTTTCGACAAAACCTTTCTTCCGTTTCATGCTAATGGCATGACCTTCACAGCCAGGATAAACAACGAAGATCTTACCTCTACCTTCTACTCTATTGGTGGTGGTTTTGTTGTAAAAGAGGAACGGATTATCGATAAAGAAAATAAAGCATTAAAAAGCGCATTTCCATTTCCAATAGATAAAGCAACGGAATTATTGAATTATTGCACAACAGAAAATCTAAAAATTTCGGACATAGTATATCAAAATGAAACCTCCTTAAGAACAGAACATGAAATAGATTTTGAGTTCGGGAGAATTTGGGATACCATGTTAGAATGTATGTATTTGGGCTGCCATACCGAAGGGAATCTTCCTGGAGGATTGAATGTGCGCCGTCGTGCATTCGATATGTACCAAACCTTAAAAAGTGATCTTTCCTATGAGAATCCGCAGCAATGGTTGGAAACCATTAGAAAAACCGAAGTTAAATTTCGCCAAATCTTAAAATGGGTAAGCTGCTTTGCATTGAGTGTTAATGAGGTAAATGCTTCTTTAGGACGTGTGGTTACTGCGCCTACAAACGGAAGTGCTGGTGTTATTCCTTCGGTATTAATGTATTATCTGGTTATTGAAAATCATGAAGCCGATTTTAAACACATCAAACAATTTTTACTGGTCGCCGGAGAAATAGGAAGCATCTTTAAAAAAGGAGCTACCATAAGCGCCGCTATGGGTGGTTGTCAGGCTGAAATTGGTGTGTCTGCCGCTATGGCTGCCGGCGCATTATGCGAATTGCTTGGTGGCACTCCAGAACAGGTTATGATTGCTGCCGAAATTGCCATGGAACATCATTTAGGGCTAACCTGTGATCCTATTGGTGGATTAGTACAAATTCCATGCATTGAGCGTAATGCCATGGGTGCCATTAAAGCTATTAATGCTGCCGAATTAGCATTGGATACAGATCCTAATCATGTAAAAGTCCCACTTGACAAAGTGGTAGATACCATGTGGGAAACCGCTAAAGACATGCATACAAAATACAAGGAAACTTCTGAAGGTGGTTTGGCTGTAAGGGTTAGTTTGTCGGATTGTTAACTGCGTAAATCCCAAAATAAAAAATTCAAATTCCAATCGTGAAAATAAACATTTTGGACTTTAGACTTTGTTTTTTGTCTTTTGGTATTTGGTATTTGGTATTTGGTATTTAAAAATCGTTATTCATTACAACCAGCCTTTCGTCTAGTATCAATTAAGTATATAACTTTCCAGGTGCCATTATCCCTAAAAAGCTGAAATGAGTTGACACCGCAATGACTAAATTCATCATTGAACCAAAACTCATAAGGTGTCCAAACATTTGCCATATTACCATCAACTTGGATATTGTAATCTAATAAACGCTCATCCCATTTCTGATCGGCAGGTCGGCTTCCAATAGCTTTAATGATTTTCGAAGATTCTTCTGTGACCAAAACATCTTTTCCTTCTTTGTTTTTAAACGCTGTTTGTGTTGTAAACTTATCCATCATCACAGATTTCATCAGTAAGGTATCGCCTTTATGAAAACCTTCAAAAAAAGTATCGACCGCTAATTTTACATCGGCTTCCGAACTACTTTGAGCTTGTAATACAGTTGTTATTAAAATGACTAACCAAAATATTACACGTGCCATAATATTAAATTTTTAACTAAAATAGTTTATACAGTTAAACCGCAAAGTGACTTAAAGAAAAGTTTAACATTATTTACAGCTATATCTTTATTTAGTATTTTTACCATCTAATAAAAGCAAACTATGTCTACAGCTAAAAAAGAATACAAAAGGGTTACCGTTAAAACATTGGTTGATATGAAGGCTAATGGCGAAAAAATATCGATGCTTACCGCTTACGATTATACCATGGCAAAAATTGTTGATGGTGCAGGAATTGATGTGATTCTTGTCGGGGATTCTGCAAGTAATGTGATGGCTGGCCATGAAACTACTTTGCCTATTACTTTAGACCAAATGATATACCATGCGTCGTCTGTGATTCGTGCTATTGATAGGTCGTTAGTTGTTGTAGATTTGCCTTTTGGAAGCTATCAAAGTGATCCTAAAGAAGCCTTGCGTTCTGCTATAAGAATTATGAAAGAAAGTGGTGGTCATGCCGTGAAAATGGAAGGCGGTAAAGAAGTTAAAGAATCTATTAAACGTATATTGAATGCCGGAATCCCGGTGATGGGCCATTTAGGATTAACGCCACAATCTATCTATAAATTCGGTACATATACAGTACGTGCCAAGGAAGAAGACGAAGCGATTCAGCTCATAGAAGATGCTAAAATGCTGGAGCGTATCGGGTGTTTTGGTATCGTTCTTGAAAAAATTCCTGCTGCCCTTGCGAAACAAGTTGCCGAAAGCGTGAGCATCCCGATTATTGGGATTGGTGCCGGTAATGGCGTAGATGGACAAGTATTAGTGCTTCATGATATGTTGGGCATGACCCATGAATTTAATCCACGGTTTTTACGGCGCTATATGAATTTATATGAAGACATGACGAGCGCGATTTCGCAGTATGTCACCGATGTAAAAAGTCGTGATTTTCCGACTGATGAGGAGCAGTATTAGTGTTCAGTGTTCAGTGTTCAGTGTTCAGTAGGTAAAAATATTCGTGTATTCGTGGCAGAAAAAGTAATTTCAAATAAAAACAACCTTCAAGTCCTTTTTGAAGACAATCATCTCATCGTTGTAAATAAGCGTGCCGGAGATATTGTACAAGGCGACAAAACAGGAGATACACCTTTAAGCGATGTTGTTAAAGCCTATATTAAAGATAAGTACAACAAGCTCGGAAGTGTGTACCTTGGTGTTGTTCACAGGCTTGACCGGCCAACCACTGGCATTGTGATTTTTGCAAAAACATCGAAAGCCTTATCGCGTTTAAATAAATTATTTGCCGATAAAAACATTAGCAAAACCTATTGGGCTATTGTAAAAAACAAACCTAAAAAAGAGCACGACACCTTAATACATTGGCTTAAAAAAAATCCGAAGAACAATAAATCGACATCCTTTATCAAAGAAGTAAAAGACAGCAAGAAGGCCATTCTGCATTACACCTTGCTTAAAAAATTGGATACTTATTATTTACTGGAAGTGAATCTGGAAACCGGCAGGCACCATCAAATCCGTAGCCAACTATCAAGTATTGGTTGTCCTATTAAAGGCGATCTAAAATATGGTTTCGACCGAAGCAATAAGGATGCCAGCATTCATCTTCATGCGCGACATATTTCATTTATACATCCTGTGAAAAAAGAAGCCATTCAAATTACGGCACCTTTGCCTAATGATGTGATTTGGAATGCTTGTTTATATTAATTTGGGTTTTATAACACTGAAATTGGTTCTTTTTTCCTGTACGTTATGCAACTTATAAAGGAAGATCGACAACTAAAGATTAAAGCAAGCCCTGAACCCAAAAAGTAGTAATCGACCCAAGTGTTGAGGCACCTGCCTGCCGGTAGGCTGGTTAAACCAACATCGTGATAGACGTTGAAACAAGTTCAGTACTATGGCAGGATTTGTTCAACTTACAATTTTGAGTTCATCATACAGACTCTTCAAAATCGAGTTTCACTAATAAATGTTTAAGTATTTTAACTTTTAATCGCTCTCAATTTAATAGGATAATCTAATGTAAGTTTAACGCCTTCATTTGGTTTTGAAATAAGGTTAAATTTAGTTTTAATAAGTTTAGCTCTACCCTCTATGTTAATTAAACCAGAGCCTTTTTCAACGGTATTTATATCAAAGCCTACGCCATTATCTTCAGCAAGAATACTTAAATGATTTTGCGAATAACTTAGTGTGATTTTCAATTGGGTTGCTTTAGAGTACTTTACGGTATTGGAAATAAACTCTTGCAAAATTCTGAATAGTATAATCGCGTCTTTATTGTTTTTGCACACACCACTGTCTCCATGTCTAATTAATTCGGCTTTAATTAATTTCATTTTATTTAAACGCTCAATCTCTGTGGAGACAGATTCCTGAAACCCAAGATTTAAAATTACATCGGTATTCAAGGTTTTAGACAAGGAACGCACTTCACTTAAACTTTGTTTTACTATATTTTTTGCATCGGTAAAACGTTCTTTAAGTTTTTCAGACACATCCAGGGTAAGCAGGCTTAATTGCATATTAGCAATAGAAAGTAACTGACCAATATTGTCATGTAATTCCTGACCAAGATGTTTAAGTGTTTCTTCTTGAATTTCAATTTGAGATTTCGCAAATTCTTCTTCAAATGCCTGTTGTTGTTGGATTTTTTCAATGAGCAACTTATTTTTTCGTTTTTGAAACAATACAAAGAAAACAATAACCAATGTGGTAACAATAACCAAAACGGCTACCATATACACTAATAAATAGCGTTCGGCTGCGGTTGATACTGGTCTATCCTGTATGAGAAAACTTATTAAACTATTAGTCATTTTTGGGATTTGAAACAATTAAACCTATGGTAAAACAAGAATACATAAATATATTAGCAAATAAAAAAATAAATCTCTTCAAATTAGCAAAATCCCAATCAGCAGATGTATTATACAAATCAAAAAACAAAACAGGAGTAATTACCAACCACCAAACTAATAACCCACTAGACACATAAAAACCAAATGTCCTTAAAATATTGAGAATAGCATCACCTTTTAATAATTCAATAAAATATAAGGTAATACTAGAAGATGTTACAATAAGTCCAGAAATCAAATAAAAAGGAGGATGTGTTTTGATAAATAATTGTGGATAGATGGTGATATGGAGAAACATTAGAACAGAAAATAAAACCACTAATATTCTAACTACAATCTGGTGTCTTTTTTGTTTTAAGAGCGAATGATAATAATAGGATACAAATAAAATACTGCCAAATAACCAAAATATGTTGAACCAAATATTGACACTGAAACCAAGAGATCTTATGAGCCTAATGACCGAGAAGGTCCTAAAGTAAACCAAGAATGCTCCCATGAATTCAACAAAAATCGTGTAAACCAAAAAAATTATAAAAATTTTAACTGTAGTCTTTTTATATCTTTTGAAAAAAATGAGTCCTGTTAATACAGCAATAAACTCAAAACCATAGGTTATAAAATTAAAATTATCAATTAAAAAATCGAGCACTGAATTTGGGGTGTTTTATTATTAATATTAATCATTTTCAGGCTTACAAAATATTAAAGCAAACGTAAAGGTTGAATACATAAATATATTGGCCAATAAATAAATTTGCCACCTTAAGAATATAAAATTCCAATCTCCAGCGGAACTATATATGTCATAAAACACTAACGGTGTTATTATTAACCACCAAATAAATATGGCTACACTAATGTAAAAATTCAATGACCTATAAAAGTTTAACAGGTTATCACTCCGCAAAATTTCAATAAAATAAAACACGGTACATAAAAAAATAACTACAGCTCCCAAAATACTTACAATAGGAAAGAATCGGATGAAAAAATCATCCCAGTTTAAAAAAATATAGACAACTGAAAAACCAAAAAATGCATACCCACTAAACTTAATAATAGCTCTAAAAGGCTTTGTTTTTAAAATTTTATAATAATAAAACGCAAAAAACATAATAGCCCCAACTTTCCAAAAAGAAGTAGACCACCAATGATTTCTTTCAAAAACAGTGCCTTCTAAAAAATTAAATAACCCTTCATTTCTAATATAGTATACATAGGTATTAATAAAATCACCAATAGAGAGATATACTAAAAAATAAATGAAATATTTAGCATTGGTATATTTATACTTCTTGTAAAATAAAAGCCCTGTAAAAGCAGCTGAAACCTCAACGATTCTGGTTATTTCACTCTTGTATTGTATTAAGAAGTCCCCCAATTTAGCATTTATTGAGGGTAACCTCCATTCCCTCCATCACCATCATTTAAGGGTGGAATAAGCAGATCTTTATCACCTTTAAAACTAAAATCTAAAAAATTCATACTGGATGTAGAATGAGATTTTTTACCTGTTGGCACAATAAACATGGTGGAATAATTGGCTTTTCCGTTTGGTGCATTCCCACTATAAACACCCAGATAAATACGGATACCTGTCATATCGTATTTTAGTTTAGTTGCTTCTGCATCGGCATAAGTCAGGTAGTCCTTGATATCCTGTACAGAAAACTTCACGGAACGATCATCTACTTTTCCTGCTGCGTGATCTACTGCAGCTTTGCGGTGGTTTGTCCAGTTATTGTTTAAGGTTTTGGCTTCATCTATAGGAATAACGCCTTTTGGCTTTACAATAGCAATTTCTGCCGTTTCGCTTGTTTTATAACTTGGGCAAAAATAATAGGTCGCAAAAGCGCCTAAAATAAATCCGAGTAGAACATAAGGTAATTTTTTCATATATAGTTAAGATTTAAAGTATGCTCTAATGTACATAAATTTTATAATAAATTAAAGCCTTTTCTTACAAAAACTAGCCCTTTACTCTAAAATGAAGCGTGCCTCCTGTAACCTTTTGAGATACTATATTTATTGAAGCCTCCTTTAACTGAAAGATTCTTGGATAGCCACCAGTAGTCTGGCAATCCCGCATTAAAATAATCAGTTTACCCGAAGGTGTTAACTGTACTGTTCCAGGCAGTACAAAAGAGGTTATTATGGGTTTGAGATTGTTATCAATAGTCTCATCTAACTGATATGCCATACGGTTGTTGTTTTTTGAAACCGTAAACGTTTGAGACACTAATTGTTGTTTTTGCTTATCAGATAAAAGCCCATGTTCTGGGCCTTTTAAAACTTCAATGCCATTAGATGTCAAATGTGCGTCATCAATTTTAATGGAAGAGTTTGAATTTTCTAGTTGCTTCGCTTGTTCTGAAATTTGTAATTCCTGTTCCTTTTTAATTACATTGCAAGAAGTTATATCATGATACATACTTCTGCTTTTCATGGCCATATTGGATTGAAATCCGCCGAAAACCGCCAGATAACATCTAAATCCATACTTAAGCTTGCCAAATGATAAGACATCTCCTGCATTCATTATAATAACTTTATGGAGACCGACAGGAACATCATTAAGTCTGGGCGACATGTCGGCTCCGGAAACACAAATTTGCGTATCGCAATAAAACTGAAGGGTTGGTCCTGTCATCGTAATTTCGAGTACAGCATCGTCTTCATAATTGGTTAATATGGCATTGGCAAGCTTCGCCGAATAGCGATCCATAACACCGGATGTTGGCACACCATAATGTTGAAAACCGAAGCGTCCTAAATCTTGAATGGTTGAATAAAAGCCAGGTTTTAAAACTTTAATCATATAGCACCTCACTTTCTATTTGATAAACGCCCTTCTTAACTAAAACAGTTAGATCGCTGTGTTGTTTATAAGAAATAGACCTAAACTGAATTTTGTCGCCAGCCTTTGCAAAGCAAGGTTTATCCTTTGTAACATCAAAAAAATTAATGGGAGAATTCCCAATAATATTCCAACCACCAGGACTTGAGCTTGGATAAACACCTGTTTGGTTTTCACCAATAGCAACCGCGCCTTTTATAAGTTGCAATCGCGGACTTGATTTTCTTGGCATGTGAAGGCTTTCATCTAATCCGCCTAGATATAAAAATCCCGGTAAAAATCCGATAAAATAAACCGTGTAAATGGTTTCTGAATGTAGTTGTATTATCTCTTGTTTTGTAAGTCCTTTTTCTTTTGAAATTTCATCTAAATCCAAGCCAAATGTTTCATCATAACAAACTGGAATTTTCCATAATCTAGATTGAAGTTGTTGACTAGAAATTCTGGATGCATATATGGAATTAAGTTTTGAAATTTCATTATCAGAATCAACAATAAAATTATCGTATATAACTAATAAAGATGCGTATGCAGCTCTTACCTCAACTATCACTTTATCTAAATTAATATTTTCCTTAAACAATAGGACATCTGCAAGAATATCTTCATCAATATTTGATGGCCATTCAATTAAAATAGCACGCTCTCCATAAGGTTTATATGTAAGTTTAAAAGTATTCAAGGTATTATTGAATGTGTATATTATTTTGGTATAGTTTTTCAGACAGGTTTTTAACCAAATCTACCACATTAGGATTGTCGCCATGAACACAAAATGTGTCTGTTTTTATAGTTATGTCTTTATCGCTAATGGTTCGCACCTTTTGAGTTATCGCCATACGATATACGTGTTCAAAAACAGCTTCGGCATTAGAAATTATGGCATGCTCTTTCTGTCGTGACACTAAAGTTAAATCGTCATTATAATTTCTATCGGCAAAAGCTTCGTATAATATTGGAATCTGTTCCTGTAAAGCCAAATCGGCAATGACAGAACCATAAGGCACGTAGAGTTTTATAGGCATGGCGATACTTTTCATGACTTCAATAATCACTAAAGCAGTGTCCTTATTGGTTGCTGCCAGATTATATAGTGCGCCATGAGGTTTTATATGATGCAATACGCCATGTTCTTTCCTTAAAACACGCATTAAGGCTCTGACTTGCTTTTTCATTGAAGTATACAAATCGGAATTTGAAATACTTATAATCTTTCTTCCAAAGTTTTCTTTATCTGGAAAAGACGGGTGCGCTCCTATTTTTGCACTGTGTTGTTTTGCTAATCTTACAACAGTTTTCATGCTTTCTTCATCTCCTGCATGACCACCACAGGCAATGTTACATGACGATACATAGGGCAATAATTGCGCTTCGTTATTTACGCCTTCGCCTACATCAACATTGATATCGATACTGTATGCCTTCATTATAACATATTAAACACTTTTAAAATACTTTTCGTGCCTAAAAACACGGTTATTCCAAGTATCATAAGACCGAAAATATTCTGCCTTAAGGTATTGCGATGCGTTCCAAGAATGGACGGTTTATTCATGATCCAAAGCAAAAATCCGGCAATAACCGGCAATAATATGCCATTGGCTACCTGTGCGAATTTTATAATTTCAATGGATTTAATGCCCAAAGAAGAAAATAAAACACCAAGCAATAAAATGAATATCCAAACACCTCTAAATTTTTTAGATCGCATATTAGACGACCATCCCAAACAGCCACTTGCCACATAAGCTGCCGCTAAAGGTGCCGTGATGGCGCTTGTAATCCCGGCAGCAAATAATCCAACCGCCAAAAAGTATTTTGCAAAACTTCCGAATAAAGGCTCTAATCCTTTGGCTAAATCGGCTGCATTATTAATCTCGGTTGATTGAATGGAAGCCGCAGAAACAATAATACACATAGACACTATACCGCCTAAAATAACCGCAACAATAGTATCCTTTCTTGCATATTTTAAATCACTTTCCGCTTTCCACTTCTCTTTTACCAATGACGCATGCAAAAACAAATTATAAGGCACAACGGTTGTACCAATAAGTCCGATAATGGTCAGGATGCTTTCGTCTGGAAATATAGGTACCAATACGCCCTTAAAAATTTCAGATAAGTCTGGTTTGGTTATTATTGCCGTTGTTAAAAATGCCAAACTCATTAAAATAACAAGCGACACCAATGCGCGTTCCAATATTTTATACTTCCCTATATAAAGCAAAATAAAGGCGATGATACCAATGAGCACACTTAAGTAATTAACAGATAAACTGCCAACATCAAAATAAGGATTCCCTACAAGGGTTTCTAATCCTAAAACACCGCCACTTATATTTCCGGCTTCATAAGCCGCATTGCCAATAACAATGGCAGATAGTATAAGTAAAATTGACAGGGCTTTAAAAACAGGATGCTTAATTTCGCTTCTTATAATTTCCGATAATCCTTTTTGTGAAATAATCCCCAATCTGGCTGACATTTCCTGCAACACAATGGTTGCGATTATGGACAATACCATAGCCCAAAGCAATGTGTATCCAAAGTTTACACCTGCAAGCGTACAAAGTGTTACCGTACCGGGACCAATAAAAGCTGCGGCAACCAAAGGACCAGGGCCAATATTTTTAAACCATTTTTTAATCATTTGAAATTGAATTCAAAGCATAAATCGCAAAGCTTCCGAGCCAGTGTCCGCCTTCGTAATTATCGTCAACAATACTTGGCAAAGAATGATTAATATGCATATTGGCGATGTTTCGTAAATGTGCATATTCAGGTAACCCTTCAGTTATTTTATATAAATCCCATGCCCTAGAGAAGTTAACGCCATCTAAATGCACTAGGTGACCGTCTGTTCTATCCGATACTTTTCCTGTTTCTAAAGTGTAATTCTTTTCTTTTAATTGTGGCAGAAAATCCATCATCCACAATTTAAATACTTCTAAATTCAACACACGCTTCATGAGTGCCGCTTCCTCCAAGCAAGGCGATAAGAAATCGGTGCCACTTGGCTCCCAAGACATCGGGCATTCTTTATCACTATAATAAAAATCTTTGGCGCGTTGTTCTATTATTGTTTTAAGCTGTTCATTTCCAACAGTATTGGCATAATCCAACGCAAAGGAAAGTCCGAACGCTGTATTAGAATGTGTACCAATGCGAATCGGATAATTCAATTTGGGTAAAAACTCAATATACTTTTCTACAATTAAATCGGTTAAAGGTTGTAGGTTTTCTTCTAATTGTCTCGCTGTAGCATCATCCCAAGTATGCAGTTCTTCTGTAAGTTTTAATAACCAAGCCCACCCGTAAGTGCGCTCATAAGATTTATTGTGTTTCCCGTGAAAATATTCCACTTCTTTTAAAATATTCTCTTTCGACATATTTTGAAGAAGCTTATTTTTCAATGCTTCCGAATTATCAATATCTGGAAATAGTTTCAATAAAGACACCAAACTCCAATGCCCATGTACCGCCGAATGCCAATCGAAACACCCGTAAAACGCCGGATGTAACGCTTTTGGTGATTGTAAATCTTCTGTTCCTCCTAATGTTTGAGAAAGCCTGTTTGGGTATTCGGTATCCATGCAATGTAATGGCAGTTGTGCCAAACGGTTAGCTTGTTCGAGATTGAGTTCTGGAATTGCAGCAAGCTCATTTTTTGGAAGTATGTTTTCTTTTTTTTCTTCGGAAGAGTTGCAACTCAATATTAAAGCAACTAACAATAATGTGTAATATTTCTTCATATAATTAAGTCTTAATGGATTCCTGCCATACTGAAACAAGTTCAGCATAATCGCAGGAATGGCAATTTATCCCAACCAACCTTCCCTATCTAGGCTCCGGTATTGAATGGCTTCACTGATATGCGAACCATTAATCGCATCGACACCTTCAATATCCGCAATAGTTCGTGATACTTTTAAAATGCGGTCGTAGGCTCTTGCCGATAAATTCAAACGTTCCATAGCTGTTTTTAACAATTGTTTTGACGCATCATCAAGGACGCAATATTTAAGAATTTGTTTCGTGTTCATTTGAGCATTGTAATGTACTTTATCGGAATCTTCAAAGCGTTTGGTTTGAATATCTCTTGCGGCCGTAACACGTTTCCGAATGTCAATGGAAGATTCTCCCTTTCTTTCTTCCGATAGTTTTTCAAAAGGTACTGGCGTGACTTCAATATGAATATCAATACGATCTAACAAAGGTCCAGAAATCTTGCTTAAATAACGTTGCATCTCGGCTGGAGATGATGTTACCGGCGCATCGGGATCGTTAAAGTATCCACCAGGACTCGGATTCATACTTGCCACCAACATAAACGACGAAGGATAGGTTACTGTAAATTTTGCACGCGAAATAGTGACTTCTCGATCTTCAAGAGGTTGTCGCATAACTTCTAAAACTTCACGCTTAAATTCCGGTAATTCATCTAAAAACAATACGCCATTATGCGATAGGGAAATTTCACCGGGTTGCGGGTAACTTCCACCACCAACCAATGCCACATTTGAGATGGTGTGATGCGGACTTCTAAAAGGGCGCTGTGCCATAAGACCTGCATGTGCTTTTACACGGCCAGTAACCGAATGGATCTTCGTGGTTTCCAATGCTTCATGCAATGTCATTGGAGGTAAAATACTCGGCAGTCGTTTTGCCAACATGGTTTTTCCCGCGCCTGGCGGACCAATTAAAATAATATTATGGCCACCAGCGGCTGCAATTTCCATGCAACGCTTTATGCTTTCCTGGCCTTTGACATCGCTAAAGTCGAATTCAGGAAAATTGAGACTTTTATTAAACTCTTCTCGGATATTGATGACGGTTTGGTCGAGTTTTTCACCTTTATCAAAGTAATTAATGACTTGCGTAATATTCTCAACACCATAAACCTCTAATCCATCAACAATCGCGGCTTCCTTAACATTTTGAATGGGTAATATAAACCCTTTATAACCTTCTTCTCTGGCTTTTATAGCAATAGGCAGCGCACCTTTGATAGGTTGTAAACTTCCGTCGAGAGACAATTCGCCCATGATAAGAAAATCCTCTAAATCTTCAGCAACAATTTGTTTTGAAGCGACTAGAATGCCAATAGCCAAGGTAAGATCGTAGGCTGAGCCTTCTTTACGCAAATCGGCTGGAGACATATTGATGATTATTTTCTTTCCTGGAATTTTATAACCGTTGTTTTGAAGTGCAGCAGCGATACGATAGTTACTCTCCTTTATGGCGTTATCCGGAAGTCCGACCAAATGATAGCCTATTCCTGAATCTACATTAACTTCAACCGTTATGGTTGTGGCTTCTACACCAAATACGGCACTTCCAAATACTTTTTTGAGCATAAACAATTGGTTTGTTTAAATGTAAGAAAAGTATTTTGAATAAAACGGATGCGCTTTGGTCTTTAAAAAATGTTAAAGTATTTTTTCTGTCAAATTAAGTCGTTATATTTACAAAGATATAACGCAAATCAATGATTTCAGTAGAACAAGCCATAGCTATTGTTGAAAATAATATATCACCCACTCATAATTCTGAACGAAAAAAAGTTTCAGAAGCTAGTGGCTGTATCTTATATGAAACTATTATTTCGCCAATTAACATGCCACCGTTTAGGCAATCCGCTATGGATGGTTATGCACTTTGTTTGAACGGCAATACAACGTATAAGGTTGTTGGCGAAGTCAAAGCCGGAGATCATCATCATCCAATTTTAAAAGAAGGAGAAGCCGTTCGGATTTTCACCGGTGCTGCTGTTCCGGATACTGCGAATGCAGTTATTATGCAAGAGAAAACTCATGTTGAAAATCTAATCTTGACAATAGATTCGAAAATTTCATCCAATGAAAATATCAGGCCACTTGGCGAACAAGTTTTAAAAGATCAGATCGCACTAAAAAAAGAAACACGCCTGACGCCTGCGGCGATTGCGTTTATAACATCGCTTGGTATTACCAAAGTTTTGGTCTATAAAAAACCATCTATAGCTATTGTTGTTACAGGAAATGAGTTAGCCGAAGCTGGTCAACCACTAAACTATGGACAGATTTATGAAAGTAATGCTGTCATGCTTACTACTGCACTTAACCGTTTAGGGTTTCAAAATGTATCGACATATAAAGTTGATGATAATTATAAAAACACTTTTGATGAACTCGACAAAGTGATTACCCATCATGATGTGGTTTTAGTTTCCGGAGGCATTTCAGTCGGTGATTATGATTTTGTTGGTAAGGCGCTTCAGGAATTAGATGTAGAACAATTATTTTATAAGGTGAAACAAAAACCAGGAAAACCGCTTTTCTTTGGAAAAAAAGAAAACAAAGTAGTCTTTGCATTACCTGGAAATCCTGCAGCAGCTTTAAGTTGCTTCTATATTTATGTGCTTTCGGCATTACAAAAAATGTCTGGCAATATAAATTTTTCATTAACAAAGATAAAAGCACGATCTAAATCCAATTGGATTAAAAAAGGAGATCGAGGGCAATTCTTAAAAGCAATCTATAGTAACGGAAACGTTGAAATTCTGGAAGGACAAAATTCCTCCATGCTACACACCTTTGCTTTAGCTAATGCGCTGGTGTATCTGCCTGAAACAGCAGGTTCAATTAACATAAATGACACCATTGAAGTCATATTGCTTCCAATAAATTAAGTCACTATGAAGTACAAAATTAAAAGTCGAATTTGGATTGAAGCCGATGGCAATATTTTGCTTGGCGAAGGCAGGATAAGTTTATTAAAAGGTATTGAAGAAACAGGGTCGCTAACGAAAGCAGCAAAATCTTTAGGGATGTCGTATAAAAAAGCGTGGTCCTTAATTGATGCCGTAAATTCAAGATCTGAAAAGCCTGTTATTACAACAAGTATTGGCGGCAAAGGTGGCGGCGGTGCACAGTTAACACCTTACGGAAAATCATTGGTCATCGCTTTTGAAACGATTAATAAAAACTGTTGGGAATTTTTAGACGAACAAATATCTAAAACAAAACTATAGTGATTTTAGACATTGAACATATCTGGTTATTCTTATTAACGCTCCCAATAGTTGCATTTTTATATGCAAGCGTTGGTCATGGTGGTGCGAGTGGTTATTTGGCATTGATGGCATTGTTTTCTTTTGCGCCGGAAACTATGAAACCAACGGCTTTACTGTTGAATTTGTTTGTGGCAGCCATTGCGTTTTATCATTATTACAAAGCCGGACATTTTAATAAGAAGTTATTTTTATCTTTTGCAGTCGCTTCTATCCCATTGGCTTTTTTAGGCGGCATGATGGAAGTGAATGCTACTATATATAAGAAGATTTTGGCTGTTCTTTTGATTTTTGCCATCCTTAAAATGTTGAATGTATTTGGGAAAGAGAGCACTTTAATAAAAGATATCAAGCTTTGGCAAGGTCTGATAGTTGGAGGTGTTATTGGGTTCTTTTCAGGATTAATTGGCATAGGCGGAGGCATTATTTTAACGCCTGTAATTCTATTGTTGCATTGGGGAAAAATGAAAGAAGCAGCAGCAGTTTCAGCCTTATTTATTTGGGTAAATTCCGCAGCAGGTTTAGTTGGACAATTTACTAGTGGTGTTACCATAGTATCGCAATCTTTTGTTTTGGTTGCAGTAGCATTAGTTGGTGGCTTTTTCGGAAGTTATTATGGAAGCAAAAAATTCGACAATAAACTATTGCGTTATTTGCTGGCATTTGTGTTAATTATAGCTTCAGCAAAACTATTTTTTGTGTGAATGATTGATAAAGCTAACATAACAGGCATCATTTTAGCCGGAGGAAAAAGTTCTAGAATGGGTTCTGATAAAGGATTTTTGTTATTGCATGGGAAGCCATTTATGATTCATATTATCGAAGCTTTAAAACCATTGGTTAATGCTATTGTTATAGTAAGTAATGAAGAAGCTTACGACAAATTTGGCTATAAAAGAGTTGATGACATTATTGAAAACGCAGGGCCTTTGGCAGGATTATATTCGGGATTATATCATTCTAAAACCGAGTACAATTTGGTGTTGAGTTGTGATGTGCCTTTGATAAAGACAACTGTTTTAAATAAACTAATTGAAAGCTTTGATGCCAATTTTGACGTCATTCAATTGCAAAGTAAAAATAAAACTATGCCATTAATAGCACTCTATAAAAAACAATGTATGAACAAATTTTTGGAACTTTTGCAAAACGATGAAAGACGCTTGCGATTTGCTATCGAGCAGTTAAATACTAAAACGATTACACTTGATGTAGAATTTGATGAATTTGTCAAAAATATAAATACAGTACAGCAACTAAACGACATAAAAAATGCAGTTGAACATTAAATATTTTGGTCTATTGGCAGATGTAACCCAATGCCATGGAGAAACTTTAGAGTTTTCGAAATCATCCGTTTCAGAATTGCTTGCTATGCTTTTTGAAAGGTATCCAAATCTTGAGGACAAAGATTTTCAGGTGGCACAAAATTTCGAGATAGTTTCAAAAGAAACTTTTGTTTCAGAAACTGAAATCGCGTTATTGCCGCCTTTTTCAGGTGGATAAAAATAAAGACCTGCCAGGTTTTAAAAACCTGTCAGGACTGCGCCAGGATTATAAATAAAAATATTGAAGTTAGGATGAGATTCCTGCTTGAGTTTATATTGAGCGTAGTCGAAATACAGGAATTTATGAGTAGATATAGCAGACATATCATATTATCAGACGTCGGGCAAGAAGGCCAAGACAAGCTTTTACAAGCTAAAGTGCTTGTTGTAGGTGCTGGCGGATTAGGCTGTCCGATCTTGCAATATCTCACTGCGGCAGGCATTGGAACCATAGGCGTTATTGACTTTGATGTCGTTGAGGAATCTAATTTACAGCGTCAAATATTATTTGGAATGTCATCTTTAGGAATAAATAAAGCATTGGCTGCAAAAACACGGTTAGCCGATTTAAACCCAACCATTACCATTAATACCTATCCGGAAAAACTGACTTCCAAAAATGCTTTAGCATTGTTTGAACAATATGATATTATTGTAGATGGTACCGATAATTTCGCAACACGATATTTAATAAACGATGCTGCCATACTCATCAGCAAGCCTGTGGTTTATGGCGCTATTTACAAGTTTGAAGGGCAAGTTTCGGTGTTCAATTATCAAAATGGGCCAAGTTATAGATGCCTATTCCCTATACCACCAAAAGAAGGATCTGCTGCAAATTGTTCTGAAGTTGGCGTTCTAGGTGTTTTACCAGGAATTATAGGCACTATGCAGGCCAATGAAGTCATTAAAATTATTTTAGGCTTTGAAAATGTATTGTCTGGAAAACTATTCTGTTATGATTCAAGAACGTCACAGACATCAAGCTTAAAAATCTATAAATCTGATGCTCAATTTGAAAAAGTATTAGCACGAAAAGATAATTTTCAGGATGATTATGTTAGAGTGTCGTGCAAAACTCCAATCCGCGAAATTTCAGCTGAAGATGTATTACACTTGGACAATGTTCAATTCATCGATGTGAGAGAAGCTCATGAGCAACCACATTTCACTTTGCAAAATTGCATTCAAATTCCGTTAGGACAATTGGAATGTAACCTGAATAAAATTGATAACAATAAAACCAATATACTTTTCTGTCAATCCGGAATAAGAAGCAAAACGGCAGTTGAGTTCTTGCAAAAACATAATATTACCAATTGCTACAGTTTAAAAGACGGTGTTTCAACGATTATGCAACACTTAAAAATAAAAATATGATGAGCGATAAAAAACCAAAAAACGTATTCAAGGAAGGCCCCATTTCATCAGAATTTATTGGTGAATCCATAGCAAAACATCAATCCAAGACTTCAATTGGAGCACATAACATCTTTCTAGGTCAAGTTCGCGCCGATGAGATAGACGGAAAAGTGATTTCTGCCATTGAATATACGGCTTATGAGGATATGGCAAATGCAAAATTCCATGAGATTAGAGAGGCCGCTTTTGAGAAATTTAATCTAACATGTATGCATATTTATCACAGTTTAGGAGTTGTAAAAGCAGGCGAAATATGTTTGTTTGTTTTTGTGTCTTCGCCTAAACGAAAAGAAGTCTTTAAAGCTTTAGAATATGTGGTTGAAGAAATAAAAGCCAAAGCACCTGTTTTTGGAAAAGAAATTTTTGAAGACGAAACACATCAGTGGAAAGTTAACAGTTAAGTTGTCGCCTTGAGGGCAGTCGAAAGGTTTTTGTAACCGCAAGCAATAGTTCTCGACTGCGCTCGAACAGACATAAATAATAAATTTAAAATGGTCGACATAACAAACAAATCAAATACCTTAAGAATCGCAACAGCACAAGCCATCGTAAAGGTTAGCAAGCCCGAAACCATTGCTGCTATTGAAAACGATACCGTGCCAAAAGGCAACGTGTTCGCGATGAGTAAAGCTGCAGGATTACTTGGCGTTAAAAAAACACCCGATTTGCTTCCCGATTGTCATCCGCTACCAATTGAATATACAGGAATTGACTATGACATCAACGGATTGGAAATCACAATTACTTGCACCATAAAAACCATTTATAAAACCGGTGTTGAGGTCGAAGCCATGCATGGTGCTTCGGTTGTCGCTTTGAATATGTACGATATGCTGAAACCTATTGATAAAGGCGTGGAAATCCATCATATAAAATTGCTGAATAAAAAAGGTGGGAAATCGGACTTTAAAGACCGTTTTAGAAAAGAACTTACAGCAGCAGTTATTGTGTGTTCAGACACTATTTCGGCTGGGCAAAAAGAAGACAAAGCTGGTAAGGCAATCATGTCCAAATTAGAAGACTGCAATGTTTCTATTGCAGATTATATTGTTATTCCGGATGAAAAAGATATTATTCAGGAAAAGACAAAATATTACGAAAATCAAGGCACAGACCTTATTATATTTACAGGAGGCACGGGACTATCAAGCAGAGACATTACACCCGAAGCGTTAAACGAAATTATCGAACGAAAAATCCCAGGCATTGAAGAAGCTATTAGACGTTACGGACAAGATCGGACACCATATTCTATGTTATCACGAAGTGTAGCAGGAACCATAAACAATACTTTGGTTCTGGCATTACCGGGATCAACCAATGGCGCAAAAGAATCTATGGATTCTATATTCCCATCGGTTTTGCATGTTTTCGGAATACTAAAAGGTGCGAGACACAATTAATTATGGAGGAAAATCATAACATATTACAAGACACTTTTGGAAGGCAGCATACGTATTTGCGCATTTCGTTAACCGAATTATGCAATTTACGCTGCTCCTATTGTATGCCAGCCGAAGGGATTCAGTTATCGCCAAAGTCTCATATTATGAGCTTTGAAGAAGTCTATGCCATTGCAAAAATATTTGTAGATCATGGTGTCACAAAAATAAGGTTAACAGGAGGTGAACCTTTGGTGCGACGCGATGTAGACGTTATTCTTAAAAAATTGGCAACACTTCCTGTTGAACTCGCCATAAGTACAAATGCCGTTACCGTCGATCGATTTATTGATACCTTTAAATCCTGTGGCATCCAAAATATTAATGTGAGTCTAGACTCCTTGAATGCAGAAAAATTCAATCAGATTACACGCCGGAATGATTTTGAAAAAGTGTATAATAACATTCAACTTTTAATTAATGAAGGATTTAAAGTGAAGTTGAACGCAGTCCTAATCAAAGGATTCAATGATAATGAAATTATCGATTTTATTAAGTTCACAAAAGAGCTTCCTATTTCGGTTCGTTTTATAGAGTTTATGCCTTTTGATGGTAATAAATGGGATAAAGAAAAAATGGTTTCGTATGCCGAAGTCATGTCTTATGTAAATTCTTCATTTGATGAAAATGAAGTCCTCCGCATAGAAGATGCACCAAACGACACGTCTAAAAATTACAGGATAAAAGGCTACAAAGGGTCATTTGCGATCATTAGTTCGGTGACCAATCCGTTTTGTGATTCTTGTAATCGTATTCGGTTAACGGCAAATGGTCAACTTAAAAATTGTTTGTTCTCTGCGACCGAATCAGATTTATTGACACCGCTTCGCGAAGGAAAAAACATAGAACCAATTATTAAAAAAGCGATTCAGGCCAAATTTAAAATCCGTGGCGGCATGGATACTTTAGAAAAACTTGAAGAACCAAAATTGCATTCCCAAAACAGGAGTATGATTGCTATTGGAGGTTGATTAATATAATGAGATAAGGAAATGACAAAATTTGAAAGCGCTATTGCAATTATCGACAA
>CAXMOQ010000032.1:0-19512 GCA_964195015.1 uncultured Flavobacteriaceae bacterium
TTTAGAAGAAGGTTTAGAAAACTTTGCAGGTTGTGCGGTTGTTATTAGTCACGACAGATGGTTTTTAGATCGTGTATGTACACACATTCTAGCTTTTGAAGGAGACTCTCAAGTGTATTTCTTTGAAGGAAGCTTTTCTGAATATGAAGAAAATAAAAAGAAACGTCTTGGTGGTGATTTAATGCCAAAACGTATTAAGTATAAGAAGCTTGTCAGATAAGTTTTTTCGCATTATTTATTATTGTTATCGTATAAATGCCCTTCAGTAAAATCTTTATAAGCTTTATTATCTTCGTTAGATTGCAAAGGATTTATATTATTTAAACGCTCATTTTCAGCTTTAAGCTTATATGTCTTGCGTAAACCAATAACTAAAAGCACAAGAAAAAAAGCAACCACAATAATCAGCACCGTTACTATATCAGTTTGATCAATTAATGAAATGGATAAAAAAGAAGTGATGTTTGATAGCATAGTAGGTCTTTATTCGGGTTAAGAACTTATCAAATATAAATATTTTTATCGACTAAACAACTATTTTTATCGATTAAGTTATCATTTTTATCGATTAAGTTACTAAAAGTGAAAATATTATCAATTTAGATGCTGTTCTAATTTGTTCTATGAATCGAATAAATTTATAAATATGTTCAATGGCTTTAAATCGAGGAAGAATTCCTTTAGGCTCTGCCTCGGGATTTCTGATGAAATTGTCATTCCCGTGAAATCGTAAGATTCATGAATTCATTATTATAAAAATATTAAATGATGAATAAAACGGAAATTCTTTATTTCGGATTCAAATCCATGTTCACATTTAAGCTGTCTATATAACCTAAAACCTCATCTTTGCCAATGTCTTTGCTTGAAGAGGTTATAAAATAATTTGGCATGTCTTCCCAAGTTTCTAAAAGAATGGTTTTGTACGCATCAATATGATTCTCAATAGCTTTGGGTCTCAACTTATCCGCTTTAGTAAACACAATGGAAAACGGAATGCCATGTTCTCCTAAATATTGCATAAATTCTAAATCTATGGGTTGCGGATCATGTCTGATATCTACCAAAACAAATGCAGAAACAAGCTGCTGACGTTTACTAAAATAGACTGTTATAAATTTCTGAAAAGTCTTCTTCGCACTCTTCGATACTTTTGCATAGCCATAACCGGGTAAATCGACCAAATACCAGTTTTTATTAATTATAAAGTGATTGATGAGCTGTGTTTTTCCAGGTCTGCCAGATGTTTTTGCAAGGCTTTTTCTGCTGGTAATCATGTTTATTAATGAGGATTTCCCAACATTACTTCTGCCAATAAAGGCATATTCCGGTAACAAATCTTTCGGACATTTTGCCACGTCAGAATTGCTCATCACAAATTCGGCAGATTTAATTTTCATGGTTATTTTCCGTCTTTCGACTACGCTCAAGATAAACTTCAACGGTAATCTTTTTATTTAGAAATCCCTTTTGATTAACCAAGCATCTAAAATTTGGTTAAATTCATCGGGATGCTCCATCATTGCGGCATGACCACATTTATCTATCCAGAATAATTCAGAATCTGGTAAAAGGCTATTAAACTCTTCGGCTACTTCTGGGGGTGTTACATTGTCATTTTCCCCCCAAATAATACATGAAGGTATTTTCATTTTTGGTAAATCTTTTGCCATATTATGTCTGATCGCACTTTTTGCTATGGCAAGTGTTTTTATAAGTTTAGTTCTATCGTTTACCGTGGCATAAACTTCATCTACAATCTCTTTGGTGGCAATTCCCGGATCGTAAAATACATCCTGCGCTTTCTTTTTAATCACATCATAATCACTACGTTTCGTATAGCCACCGCCCATGGCGCTTTCATATAGTCCGGAACTTCCCGTAATGACAAGAGCTTTTACTCTTTTTGGGTAATGTTTTGTGTGATACAAGGCGATATGGCCTCCAAGCGAATTTCCTAATAAAATAACCTCCTTAAAATCTTTGAACTCAATAAAATCATGCAAAAATTTGGCGAAGCTTTTTACATTGGTTTTAAGTAAGGACATGGTGTATATTGGCAATTCAGGGATAACAATTTTATAGCCTTTTTTACTAAAGAAACGTGTTACGGAATCAAAATTGCTCAATCCTCCCATCAACCCATGAAGCACAATAATTGGTGTGCCTTCTCCAACTTCAATATAGTGATAGTCCTTCTCTTTTTTTAAACGATGCGTCATTAATTAGTTAGTCGGTTACTGATAAAAACAAATATAGTTATTTCATTCAAATTATAATCATTTTAATTATTTGACCAAATTAAATATTGCCTCGAGAGATATTAACATGCTATTTACTAAAAAACAGGTCTGCCATAACCGATTGATTTTAAGGTTTTAATCATGCCGTTATGTTTTGAATAACGATAGAAAGTTGCAGTTAATCGAAAATTTATCAACAAAGTGGTAAAATGTGGTAAAATGTGGTATATTTTTCGATATATTTGAATCTTAAACTCAAAAACTACAACCAACCGTTTTGAACTCATTGATAGGCACATACGAATGTAAAGTTGATGCAAAGGGCAGGCTTATGCTGCCATCGGCTTTAAAAAAGCAGTTGTCTCCTGTTCTGGCTAGCGGGTTTGTATTAAAACGTGCCGTATTTCAACCGTGTTTAGAGTTGTATCCCATGGTGGAGTGGGAAGCTTTAATGCAAAAGGTTAACAAGCTTAATCGGTTTAAAAAAAGTAACAATGATTTTATTCGTCGTTTTACTGCTGGCGTAAAGATAGTGGAAGTTGATGGTGCCGGACGTTTATTGGTGCCCAAAGACTTAATAGGGTTTGCAAATATTTCAAAAAGCATTGTATTGTCTTCGGCTGTAAACATTGTTGAAATTTGGGATAAGGACAAGTATGAACAAGCTATAAATGATGCTACTGTAGATTTTGCAGATTTAGCAGAAGATGTAATGGGACAAGATGATGATCATGGAATATCATAATCCGGTGTTGCTAAACGAAACCGTTGATGGTTTGAATGTTATTGAAGATGGTGTGTATGTCGATGTGACTTTTGGTGGTGGAGGACATAGCAAGGAAATATTAAAACGACTCGGTGCAAACGGAAAATTGTTTGCTTTTGACCAAGATCAAGACGCTCTTAAAAATACTATTGATGATAAACGTTTTACGTTGATTCATGAAAATTTCAGGTTTGTTAAACGCTTTTTGAGATTTCATGGCGTAAAACAGGTTGACGGGATTTTAGCAGACTTTGGTGTATCGTCACATCAATTCGATATTGCAGAACGTGGATTTTCAACACGTTTTGAAGCGGATTTAGATATGCGAATGAATCAGCAAAATGAATTATCAGCTTATCACGTTATAAATGAATATGATGAAGAGCAAATAAAGCAAGTGCTTTGGCAATATGGTGAATTAAGACAAGCCCCAGCAATGGCAAAAGCAATTGTGGAACATAGAGCAACTGAAATAATTAAAACCAGCGAACAGCTTAAAAGTGTGTTAAAGAAGTTTTTACAACATAAAAAGGAGAACAAGGTGTTAGCGCAAATTTATCAAGCCATTAGGATTGAGGTAAATCAGGAAATTGAGGTCTTAAAAGAGTTTCTTTTGCAAACACCGGAATTATTAAAAAAAGGAGGGCGTTTGAGTGTTATCTCTTACCACTCTTTAGAAGATAGATTGGTAAAACGTTTTAATAGAAACGGGATGTTTGAAGGTGAACCAGTACGCGATATGTATGGAAATTTTGAAGTTCCCTTAAAAAATTTTGGAAGTTTAATAATACCAACACAAGAAGAGATTAGAATAAATAGTAGAGCAAGAAGCGCAAAGTTGCGCATTGCCGAGAAATTATAAACTTATCCTGCGGGGTTTTGAAAACCTCGTAGGTTTAAAAATAGAAACATAAATAAATTAAATTCTTCCCTTTGGGAAGATGTCTGCCAAAGCAGACAGATGGGAATGAAACAAAACATATATAGCATACTAAAAGGAAAATTTCTAATAAGTGATGATTCATTTAAAAACTGGAGAGTCATTCTTTTTATTTCTGCACTTGCTATAATAATGATTGCGAGTTCGCACCGTGCCGATAAAAAAGTGCATGAAATAGCACGATTAAATAATGAAGTTAAAGAACTGCGGTCCGCTTTTGTTGATGGTCGTTCGAAACTGATGAGGCTTAAAATGGAGTCAACGGTAATTAATAAAATGACAGAGAAAGGATTATCCTCCTCGGTCATTCCGCCAAAAAAAATTAAAGTTAAACCACAAAATTAAAGTTCAATCTTGGCAGTAAACGAGAAGAACATATTAAACCGATTGTATTTTATTTCAGGATGTATGTTCATCTTCGGTCTGGCTGTGCTGTTTAAACTGTTAAGCATTCAGTTTATTCATGGCGATAAGTATCGGGATTTGGCCGATAATCCCGTAGTTAAAAACGTAACCATTCCAGCAAATAGAGGCAATGTTTATGCCGATGATGGTAGTTTGTTGGCGACTTCAATCCCGAAATACGATATTAGGATTGATGCCATTACACCTTCAGCTAAAACCTTCGAGAGATATTTAAAACCTTTAAGCGATTCGCTTTCAAAATATTCTGGAAAACCGTCTAGCTATTATCAAAAGGGAATTAGGAAAGCCAGAGCGAATAAAAACAGATATTATTTGCTGGCAAGAAATATTGGGTATTCAGATTATACCCGTTTACGAAACTTTCCACTTTTAAATCTTGGTGCTTTTAAAGGTGGCTTAATCGTTGAGCAAACTACAAAACGCGAGCATCCTATGGGAGGCATTGCGCAACGTACCATAGGTTACGAGCGCATTGACGACCAGGGGAATGTTACACGCCCGGGATTAGATGGTGCTTTCGGAGTTCAATATTTACGGGGAATTGACGGGCATCGCCTAAAGCAAAAAATAGGGAAAGGACAATGGAAACCTATTAGTGATGCGAATGAGGTAGAGCCTAAAGATGGATATGACGTATATACAACCATTGATGTGAACATCCAAGATATCGCGCATCATGCATTACTTGAACAGCTAGAAAAATACAAAGCCGATCACGGCTGTGCGGTGGTCATGGAGACTAAAACGGGCGAAGTCAAGGCCATTTCCAATCTTGGTCGAAATAGCAATGGCTATTACTACGAGCGCTTAAATTATGCCGTTGGCGAATCACATGAACCAGGTTCGACCTTTAAGTTAATGGCAGTCACTGCCGCTCTTGAAGATAAAGTTATTGATACAAGTGATGTCGTGGATACTGAAAACGGCATTTTAACTTTCTACGGAAAAAAAGTGCGCGATTCAAAACATGGAGGTTATGGCAAAATTTCTGTGGCTAAAGCTTTTGAGGTGTCATCAAACACAGGTGTTGTGAGAGCAATTTATGATGGTTATAAAAATAATCCAGCAAAGCTTATTGATAGGTTATACGCAATGAGTCTTGATGACAGTTTAGGGCTTCCGATAATTGGTGAAGGAAAAGCAATTATTCCAGACCCTAGAATTAAGGATAAGCGTTGGAGCGGTATTGCATTGCCATGGATGGCATTTGGCTATGGCGTCTCATTCACTCCTTTGCAAACACTTACATTTTACAATGCGATTGCTAATGATGGTGTCATGGTAAAACCACAGTTTTTAAAGGAAGTTAGGGAGTTTGATAAGGTTATTGTGCCGTTTAAAAAAGAAATTATAAATCCGCAGATATGTTCAAAAGAAACGGTTTTAAAAGTTCAGCAATTGCTTAAAAATGTAGTTGAAAAAAAACATGGTACCGGACACAGACTCTATTCACCCAATTTTTCTATGGCAGGAAAAACAGGAACCTGCCAGAAGGATTATGTGAACAAAGACAAGCTTAATTATATTTCCTCTTTTGCAGGATACTTTCCAGCAGATAATCCCAAGTATTCATGTATTGTAGTAATTCACGAGCCTGATAAAAGTGTTGGCTACTATGGTGCCGATGTGTCTGGGCCTGTATTTAAGAAAATAGCACAAAAAATTTTTATAGATACACCAATTATTGATGAAGTAGAATTAATTGATATTGAAAGCGCATCGGTTGAAAATGAATATGAAAGCTTTTACGAAACAGCGCAAACCTATAAAACAATCATGCCAAACGTGGTTGGTTTGCCAATCATGGATGCTATTTCGTTATTAGAAAATATGGGGCTTAAAGTTAAAATTGAAGGTGTTGGTATAGTCAAGTCACAATCCATTAAAAAAGGAATAAAAGTAAAAGAAAATCAAACAGTCGTTTTAGAAATTTCGTGATAAACCTAAAAGACATATTATATAAAGTAACCCTCAACGCTGTTGTTGGGAATACTAATGTAGATATCGTAAACATGCATTTTGATTCGCGAAGCATTACGAAAGATGATGTGTTTATCGCAATTAATGGAAGTGTTGTAAATGGTCATGATTATATAGAAACAGCAGTAAAACAGGGCGCGGTAGCCATAGTTTGTGAAGTCCTGCCAAATAATCTGGTTAATGGTGTGACGTATGTAGAAGTTGAAAATTCAAGCCAGGCATTATCGATGATGGCTTCCAATTATTATAAGGTGCCATCAGAAAATTTAAAACTGATTGGTATCACAGGCACCAACGGAAAAACAACCATTGCAACCTTATTATATCAATTATTTAAGAAAGCTGGCTTTAAGGTTGGACTACTTTCAACTGTAAAAATTATGGTTGATAATAAAGAATATAATGCAACACATACAACGCCAGATTCCATAACCATAAACAAATATTTAAGCGAAATGAACGCTGAAGGTGTTGAGTTTTGCTTTATGGAAGTAAGCTCACATGGCATTCATCAAAACAGAACCGAAGGCCTGCACTTTGTAGCAGGTGTATTCACTAATTTATCGCATGACCATTTAGACTATCATCAAACATTTGCTGAATATCGCAATGTAAAAAAATCGTTTTTCGATAAACTCCCACCAAAAGCATTTGCATTGGTAAATGTTGACGATAAAAATGGTCTGGTCATGCTTCAAAATACCGAAGCAAGAAAGATTACCTATGCCTTAAAAGGCTACGCCGATTATAAAGCTCAGATTTTGGAAAATGAGTTTAGTGGTTTGTTGTTAAAAGTAAATGAAAGCGAAGTTTGGACACGGCTTATAGGCAATTTTAACGCCTACAATGTTCTGGCCATTTATGCAACCACAGAATTGTTAGGCCTCGAAAAAGTTGAAATATTAAGAATAATCAGCGAACTTGAAAGTGTAAGCGGGCGTTTTCAGTATCTTATTTCAGATGAAAACATTACGGCTATTGTAGATTATGCACACACCCCAGATGCGTTAAAAAATGTATTGCAAACCATCAACAGCATTCGCACTAAAAACGAAAATCTTATTTCGGTTGTAGGCTGTGGTGGTGACAGAGACAAAACCAAGCGCCCTAAAATGGGGAATATCGCTTCTGTATTAAGCACCAAAGTTATTTTCACAAGTGATAATCCAAGATCTGAATCACCCGAAGCTATCATCAGCGATATAGAAAAAGGCGTCGCCCCTCAAAATTTCAAAAAAACCGTTTCCATTACCGATAGAAAACAAGCTATAAAAACGGCATGCCAAATGGCAAATGCAAATGACATTATTTTAATAGCAGGAAAAGGTCACGAAACCTATCAGGAAATTAAAGGGGAACGTTTTGATTTTGATGATTTCAAAATAGTACAAGAATTTTTAAAGCAGTTACAAAAATAGTAAATCAAATGTCACCTCGAGCCGAGTCGAAAGGTTGAAGAAAAGAACAAATATGTTGTATTACCTATTCGAATATTTAGAAAAGCAATTTCAGTTTCCAGGAGCATCGCTGTTTGGGTATTTAACGTTCAGAGCTGCGGTTGCAATTATTCTTTCGTTGCTTATTTCTACAATATTCGGTAAACGTATTATTAAGTTCTTGCAGAGAAAACAGCTTGGAGAATCTATAAGGGATTTGGGTTTAGAAGGTCAGGTAGAAAAAGCTGGTACACCAACAATGGGAGGAATCATCATCATCCTTGCGACTTTAATTCCTGTTTTACTTTTAGCCAAATTGGAAAACGTTTATATCATCCTGCTTATAGTGACCACACTTTGGATGGGAACCATAGGATTTATCGATGACTACATTAAGAAATTTAAAAACAATAAAGAAGGTTTAAAAGGCAGGTTTAAAGTATTAGGGCAAGTAGGATTAGGGATTATTGTTGGGACTACATTATACTTTCACCCGGAAGTTACTATAAAAGAAAAATTACCAATTGCACAACAACAAGAGATTTTGGCTCAAGATAATAATGCATCAGCTACAAAATTGTTTAAAGTTGAAGAACGCTCTACTAAGACAACCATTCCTTTTGTTAAAAAAAATGAATTCGATTACGCTACTTTAATTACATGGATAAGTCCGGGATTGGCTAAATATGCTTGGTTATTATTTATTCCTATCGTCATTTTTATTATCACGGCGGTATCAAACGGCGCAAATCTAACGGATGGTATTGATGGTCTAGCGGCAGGAACGTCAGCCATAATTGTACTTACGCTTGGGATTTTTGCTTGGGTGTCCGGTAACATTATTTTTTCCGATTACCTCAATATTATGTACATCCCAAGAGTAGAGGAAATCACTATTTATATCGCAGCTTTTGTTGGTGCACTCATTGGCTTTTTATGGTATAATGCCTATCCGGCGCAAGTATTTATGGGAGATACAGGAAGTTTGACTATTGGCGGTATTATCGCTGTGATTGCTATTGCGGTAAGAAAGGAATGGCTAATCCCAGTATTATGCGGCATTTTTCTAGCAGAAAATTTATCGGTAGTCATGCAAGTGGGTTATTTTAAATACACGAAGAAAAAGTATGGAGAAGGACGACGCATTTTTAAAATGTCTCCATTGCATCATCATTATCAAAAGTCAGGATATCACGAAAGTAAGATTGTAACTCGATTTTGGATCATAAGCATTTTACTGGCAATCATATCTATCGTGACATTGAAAATTAGATAAAAGGGATTTACGAAGTACGATTTTAGAATTACAATTTATAAATGAAGGAGGCTTTAAAAAATAGAACAAAACGATTTGCATCAGACTGTTGGTATTTATGCACTAAGTTTTCAGTTTCAAGAGCGTTTAATGCCTATTGTAACCAACTTATAAGATGTTCAAGTTCTGTAAAGGCTAATTATAGAGCAGCATGTAGAGCAAAACCTACTGTCGATATTATTAATAAGTTAAAAGCTGTAATTGTAAAATCGTGAATCGTAAATCAAAATTCGTAAAACGATTAGTCATATTGGGGGCAGGAGAAAGTGGTGTTGGAACCGCACTTTTAGGAAAAGTAAAAGGTTACAAAGTATTTGTTTCAGATAAGGGAACCATTAAAGAAAAATATAAAAACGTTCTTATACATAATGAGATTGAATGGGAAGAGGGAAAACATTCTGAGGATGAAATCCTGAATGCCGATGTTGTCATGAAAAGCCCGGGAATTCCAGATACTGTGCCTTTGGTAATGCAACTAAAAGAAAAGAGTGTTCCTGTAATTTCTGAAATTGAGTTTGCAGCAAACCATACAAATGCTACCATTATTGGGATAACAGGTAGTAATGGTAAAACTACAACGGCTTCATTAACGCATCATATTTTAAAACATGATTTGAATGTGGGTTTAGCAGGAAATATTGGAGACAGTTTTGCCAAACAGATTTTAGAAAAGGATTACGAGAATTATGTTTTGGAAATTAGCAGTTTTCAGCTTGATGGAATCGAAACGTTTAAGCCCAAAATTGCTGTAATCACAAACATTACACCAGATCATTTAGATAGATATGATTATCAATTTGAAAACTATATCGCATCAAAATTTAGAATTGCAATGAATCAAACCAAAGATGATTACTTAATCTATGATGCCGATGACGAAGTCATTTCGAGCTGGTTAAAAAGCCATCCAATTCAATCAACATTATTGCCATTTTCATTAACAAAAACCATTGAAAACGGAGCGTATTTAGAAAAAGAGACAATAAAAATAACAATAGATAACAACCAAATAATTATGCCAACAACAAATCTAGCATTAGAAGGAAAACACAATATTAAAAACGCCATGGCTGCCTCAACAGTAGCCCATTTATTAGGAATAAGAAAGCAAACCATTAGAGAAAGTCTAGAAAATTTTCATGGTGTAGAGCATCGGTTGGAAAACGTTCTAAAAATAAATAAAGTGCAATACATTAATGATTCTAAAGCAACGAATGTTAATGCAACCTATTATGCTTTGGAAAGTATGGAAACACCAACCATTTGGATTGTAGGAGGCCAAGACAAAGGAAATAATTACGAAGAACTTTTTCGTTTTGTAAACGAAAAAGTAATAGCTATTATTTGTCTGGGCGTCGATAATGAAAAACTAATGAACACCTTCGGTAATATGGTCGATATAATAATCGAAACTCAATTTATGAGTGAAGCCGTAAAAATAGCCTATAAAGTTGCAGAGGCAGGCGACAACGTTCTATTGTCACCGGCTTGTGCAAGTTTCGATTTGTTTGAAAATTACGAAGATCGAGGAAGACAATTTAAAGATGCTGTAAGGAATTTATAAATAGAATTAATAAACTAAAACAAGTCTTCCCACTGGGAAGATGTCCGCAGGACAAATGGGAATGCAAACCGTTTTTAAAAACATAAAAGGAGATCGATTAATCTGGGCCATAGTTGCATTATTGGCAATATTCTCGTTTCTTCCAGTATATAGTGCTGCCAGTAATTTAGCCTATGTAACTGGAAGCGGCAGTACGTTTGCGTTTTTTGTAAAACACTTTATGCATTTATTCTTAGGCTTTGCCATTATGTATGGTGTGCATAAAATCCCATACCGATATTTTAGAGGTTTATCCATGGTAATGATCCCAATCGTATTGGTGCTTTTAGTAATCACCATGAGCCAAGGAACAGTCATTGAAGGTGCCAATGCCAGTAGATGGATCCAAATTCCGATAGTAGGAGTGTCGTTTCAAACATCCACGTTAGCTTCAGTCGTACTTATGGTTTATGTGGCAAGATATATGTCCAAAATAAAAGACAGAGAAATTACATTTAAAGAATCTATTTTACCGCTTTGGATACCTGTTTTTTTAATATTGATTTTAATTCTTCCAGCCAACTTTTCAACGGCTGCAATCATGTTTTTAATGGTATTGATATTGGTTTTTTTAGGAGGCTATCCACTACGATATTTGGCAGTAATAATTGGTGTTGGACTAGTGGCTTTTGCCTTATTTATTCTAGTTGCTAAAGCCTTTCCAGAAGCTATGCCGAATAGAATTGATACTTGGATGAGCCGTTTTGAAAATTTTTCTAATGCGGAGGACACCGAAGCCGATTACCAAATTGAAAAAGCCAAAATTGCCATTGCATCTGGATGGATACAGGGTGTTGGTCCTGGTAAAAGTATTCAGAAGAACTTTTTGCCACAATCATCATCCGATTTTATTTTCGCAATCATCATTGAAGAATACGGATTAATAGGTGGATTTCTTTTAATGATACTGTACATGTGGTTATTATTCAGAATCGTGATTGTTGCTCAAAAAGCCGATACCATTTTCGGAAAGCTTTTAGTACTAGGAGTGGGGCTTCCAATTGTTTTTCAAGCCTTAATAAATATGGCAGTTGCAGTAGAATTGTTTCCAGTAACGGGACAAACATTGCCCTTAATTAGTAGTGGAGGAACATCAATTTGGATGACTTGTCTGGCCATAGGCATCATTTTAAGTGTAAGTGCAAAACGTGAGGAAATAAAAGAGTTTGAAAGTAATGAAGATAATCCGTTGGAAATTTTAGCGGAAACGATTTAACCTGCAAGGTTTTAAAAACCTTGTTGGTTTGAGATAAAAGCATAAAGAATCAAGATTGATTTAAGATAAATCGGAGTTTGAGTTTTGAAATTTAAAAAAAGAAAAACATTCGTGTATTCGTGGCGAAAAGAATGAGTAACTATAAAATCATATTATCCGGAGGTGGAACAGGAGGTCATATTTATCCTGCCATTGCCATTGCAAACGAATTAAAAACGCGTTTTCCAAGTGCTGAATTCTTGTTTGTAGGCGCCAAGGACCGCATGGAAATGGAAAAAGTACCTGAAGCAGGATATAACATTAAGGGTCTATGGATTTCGGGAATCCAACGTAAGTTAACGCTCAAAAACCTAATGTTTCCCTTCAAGTTAATCGATAGTTTATTGAGAGCTAGAAAAATATTAAAAACATTTAAACCCAATATTGCCATAGGTACTGGAGGTTTCGCCAGTGGGCCATTATTACAAATGGCATCATTAAGTGGAATTCCGGCTTTAATCCAAGAGCAAAATTCGTATCCGGGCATTACTAATAAATTATTGTCTAAAAAAGTTCAAAAAATTTGTGTCGCTTATGATGGTTTAGAACGATTTTTTCCAAAAAATAAAATAGTTAAAACCGGAAATCCCGTTAGACAGGATTTATTGGATGTAGATACCAAGACCATTGAAGCAAAAGACTTCTTTAATTTAAGGCATGGTAAGTACACCCTTTTAGTCATAGGTGGAAGCTTGGGAGCAAGACGCGTTAATGAACTTATTGAAGAGAATCTTGAGTTTTTTCAAACTCAAAATGTGCAGATTATCTGGCAATGTGGTAAGCTTTATTATCAGGATTATAAACGGCATAACGATTCGGAATACGTTCAAGTGTATCCGTTTTTAAACAACATGGATTTTGCTTATGCAGCGTCCGATGTTATTATTTCAAGAGCAGGAGCAAGTTCGGTTTCAGAATTATGTATTGTAGGGAAGCCTGTGATTTTTATTCCATCGCCGAACGTTGCAGAAGACCACCAAACAAAAAATGCGCTTGCCATTGTAAATAATGATGCGGCAATATTAATTAAAGAAGATGAATTGGAAATAGATTTTGAAAATAGATTTTCTCAATTAATAAATTCGGCCGATAAACAAAAACAGTTAGGCGAAAACATTAAGAAATTAGCATTGGTAAATGCTACAAAACAAATAGCAGACGAAGTCGAAAAACTTCTAACCAAATGAATTTAAACAACATACATAACATCTATTTCATAGGGATTGGAGGCATAGGTATGAGTGCTTTGGCCGGTTATTTCCATGCGAACAAAAAGTATGTTGCTGGCTATGATAAAACACAAACCGAAATCACGGATAATTTAGTTGCGCTAGGGATAAGCATCCATTTTGATGACTCCGTTGCAAATATCGAAACCAGATATTTAAACCCAGAAACAACATTGGTAATATATACACCGGCAGTTCCAAAAAACAGTATGGAACTAACCTATTTTAAGAATAGCGGATACGAAGTTTTGAAGCGCTCTCAAGTTTTGGGACTAATAACCGAAAACACATTTTGTTTAGCTGTGGCTGGAACCCACGGTAAAACAACAACGACAAGTATTTTAGGACATTTATTAAACGAATGTGATGTTGAGGTTACCGCATTTTTAGGAGGAATAAGTGAAAATTATAATTCTAATTTAATCCTAAATGGTACAGAAGTTACGGTTGTTGAAGCTGATGAATTTGACAGATCGTTTTTAACCCTATCTCCAGATATGGCCTGCATTACTTCTATGGATGCCGACCATTTGGACATTTATGGAGAGGCAAGTGCCTTAATAGAGTCTTTCGAGGCATTTACTAAAAAGTTGAAACCAAACGGAAAATTATTTATTAAAAATGGTTTGCCACTTAAAGGCATTACTTATGGCATTGAAGACAATTCAGACTATTCAATTCAAAATATAAAAATACAAAATGGTACTTATGTATTTGATGTTAAAACACCAAATGCAGTACTTGAAAACTTTCAATTTAACCTACCTGGTAGACATAATTTGTCGAATGCATTAATAGCCTTGGCGATGGCTGTAGAATTTGGGTGCCCTCACCGGCAGCTCGCCAAAGCTTTAGTATCTTATAAAGGGGTTAAGCGTCGGTTTACATATCATATTAAAACAGATGCCTTGGTCTTTATTGATGATTATGCTCATCATCCGGAAGAAATTAAAGCCGTGCATCAAGCGGTTCGGGAAATGTATCCAGACAAAAAAGTGCTGGCCATTTTTCAACCACATTTATATAGCAGAACACGTGATTTTGTAGATGAATTTGCAGCAAGTTTATCACTGTTCGATGAAATATTGCTATTGGATATTTATCCGGCCAGAGAATTGCCTATTGAAGGTGTGACCTCAAAATGGCTATTAAGTAAAATTGAAAACCCCAGAAAACAACTCATTGGTAAAAATGATATTGTTTCTAAAATAAAGGAAAGTCAAGCGCAAATTGTTTTAACCATTGGTGCTGGAGATATAGGCGAAGAAATTAATAATATAAAACAGGCATTAAAAGTTGCGAGTTAATTGGAATTACATAAAAATGGTCGCCCTACTTGGTCTAGTAGTGTTTTTGTTTGCCTTTTCTTCAAGCAGAAATGCTGTTAGAAAAGTGTCTGTTCCTAACATACATTTCGAAGGCGACGACAATCTTTTTATCACGCATGAGACTGTTAGTAAATTGTTAATACAAAATCAACAGGGTATTAAAAATATGCCTAAAGAAACTTTAGATTTGAATCAATTAGAATCTGCCCTAAATTCTAATCCAATGATCAAATCGGCAGAAGTGTACATGAATATTAATGGTGCACTTCTCGCCGAAATTGAGCAAAAAAAACCTATAGCAAGAGTAAGTGCAAATGCATCATATTATATTGATGACCAAGGGTTTTATATGCCATTGTCAACCAATTATACTGCTAGAGTGCCACTCGTTACCGGTCAAATTGAGAAAAACAATTTAGAAACTGTTTTTACAATGGCGAGAAAGATTTATAATGACGAGTTTTTGAGAAAAAATGTTATTGAGATTCATCAAAATAGCGATAAGACAATTTATTTGAAACTCAGGCAATGCAATTTTGAAGTGCTTGTAGGAAATGTTAGTTATTTAGATAAAAAAATAAACAACCTAAAAGCATTTTATAAAAAAACATTAAAAGAAAAAACACTTAATAATTACAGTAAAGTGAATTTACAATTTGATAACCAAGTAGTGTGTACCAAAATTTAAACTATGGAGGATAATATAGCCGTTGGATTAGACATAGGGACAACGAAAATTGTGGCCATGATTGGTCGTAAAAATGAGTACAATAAAGTCGAGATTTTAGGCATAGGAAAATCTAAAAGCCTCGGTGTACATCGTGGGGTTGTAAATAATATTACCCAAACAATCCAATCTATACAACAAGCAGTTCAGGAGGCCGAAGTGGCTTCAGGGGCTAAAATTGAAGGTGTTACCGTTGGTATTGCCGGACAACATATCCGCAGTTTACAGCACAGTGACTACATTACAAGACCAAATTCTGAAACGGTTATTGACGAAGATGACATTGAAAGGCTCATAAATCAGGTTCATAAACTCGTTATGTTACCTGGCGAAGAAATTATTCATGTATTACCACAGGAATATAAAGTTGATGGGCAAGCCGAAATTAAAGAACCTGTTGGCATGTATGGTGGTCGATTAGAGGCTAATTTTCACGTTGTGGTTGGTCAAGTGTCCTCTATAAGAAATATTGGTCGTTGTATAAAAAGTGCCGGACTTAGTTTAGCAGGAATCACACTTGAGCCGTTGGCATCAGCAGACGCGGTTTTGAGTCAGGAAGAAAAAGAAGCAGGTGTTGCACTTATAGATATTGGTGGAGGCACCACAGATTTAGCAATTTTCAGAGATGGGATTATACGCTACACAGCGGTAGTTCCTTTTGGGGGTAATGTTATCACTGAAGATATTAAAGAAGGTTGCTCCATTATTGAGAAGCAAGCCGAATTATTAAAAATAAAGTTTGGATCCGCTTGGCCGGGCGAAAACAAAGACAACGAAATTGTCTCGATCCCGGGACTACGAGGTAGAGAGCCAAAGGAAATTACCTTAAAAAACCTTTCAAAGATTATTCATGCCCGTGTTGTCGAAATTGTCGAACAAGTGTATGTAGAGATTAAAAACTATGGACATGAAGAGCAAAAGAAAAAACTAATTGCCGGCATTGTTTTAACAGGAGGAGGCAGTCAGCTTAAACACTTAAAACAATTGGTTGAGTACATAACAGGCATGGATACCAGAATAGGATATCCTAACGAACATCTGGCTGGCGACAGTGATGATGAAGTTACCAGTCCGCTATTTGCTACAGCAGTCGGATTAGTGCTAGATGGCTTAAAACGTGAGGAAAGAAAGAAAGCTGAAGATGCACTGAATCAAATGAGTAGTGATTCCGATCTAATTTCTGAAGATGAAATTGTAGAGCCACCAAAAAAAGAACGACGTTCGTTTTTAGATAAATTAACCGAACGGGTTAAAGATTTTTTAGATAACGCCGAGTAGTTTCAAAATTATTGAAACTGTTTGGTAAACAATAATATATTAAGTTAAATAAAGCCTATGTCCTTCCTTTGGGAGAGATGTCCCGAAGAGGTAAAGTAGGCATAAACCAGTAAAACAGAATTTATGGGCAGCAAGAAAGAATTCGCAAGTATCGCATTCGATTTACCAAAAAACCAATCGAATGTCATTAAAGTTATTGGTGTTGGTGGTGGCGGTAGCAATGCTATTAACCACATGTTCCGGCAGGGTATTAAAGGGGTAGACTTTGTTATTTGTAATACAGATGCTCAGGCACTTCAAAACAGTGGTGTACCTAACAAAATTCAACTCGGACTTAGTTTAACCGAGGGATTAGGTGCAGGTGCAAATCCGGATATTGGAGAACAATCGGCGGTTGAAAGTTTTGATGATCTTCAGCGCATGTTAGATACCAATACTAAAATGATCTTTATCACCGCTGGAATGGGTGGCGGAACAGGAACTGGAGCCGCCCCTATTATAGCCAAAATGGCTAAAGATTTAGACATTTTAACCGTCGGGATTGTTACTATGCCTTTTCAATTTGAAGGTAAGATGCGTAACAAACAAGCCCAAATAGGTATTGAAAATCTACGTAACGTTGTAGATTCATTAATAGTAATCAACAATAATAAACTTCGCGAAGTATATGGTAATCTTGGTTTTAAAGCAGGATTCTCGAAAGCCGATGAAGTGCTATCTACTGCTGCCCGTGGTATAGCCGAAGTGATTACACATCATTATACCCAAAACATCGATTTACGCGATGCTAAAACGGTGTTAAGTTCTAGTGGCACAGCCATTATGGGGTCTGGCTCTTCATCTGGGCAAAATCGTGCCCAAGATGCCATCAGAAAAGCGCTGGATTCGCCATTACTTAACGATAATAAAATTACTGGGGCCAAAAACGTATTACTGCTCATTGTTTCTGGATCTCAAGAAATTACTATTGATGAAATTGGCGAAATTAACGATCACATTCAAAATGAAGCTGGTCATGGTGCTAATATTATTATGGGCGTTGGCGAAGAGGAAAGTTTAGATGAGACTATAGCTGTAACGATAATAGCGACGGGGTTTGATATTGAACAACAAGACGAAATTTCTAATACAGAAACCAAGAAAGTAATTCATTCGCTTGAAGACGACAGTGCTTTAGAGCAAGATTTGAAAACGCGTGAACGAGATCCGACCATTATTATACCAATCATCGAGTTAGAAGAAAAAAAGGAGACTCCCATTGTTAGACATACATTAGATTTGGATGACGTTGAAGAATCCATTCATTTTGAAAAAAAGGTAATTCATAAGCACACACAAAATGCATCAGATGAATTGCAATTAATTCCAACATCCGATGTTATTAGAAATATTAATGTAATCTATGATGAAGTCATTGTTGATGTTGAAGACGTAGACGATTTTGTTATTACACCAATTTCTCATGATTTTGAAGATTCAAACGATGAGGTTGATGATGATGAACAACAAATCACGCTGACTTTCGATTTGCCATTAAGTGAAACTGTTAAGGCCAAAAAAGAGGATGATTTAATTCAATATAAGCTTACCGACAGCGTAAAGAAAATTCCTGTAAAAGATTATATAGAGCTTATTACCGTAACAGAGTCGAATGAAGAAGGCGAAGTGCGTTATGCTTTAGACGATTATATAGAGCTGGAATCTGTTATAAATAAAAAACAAATGGGTTCAAGAGAGGTTCAGGAAGATGCTGATAACGAGGTTGTTTTTGAAAAGAAAACCATTGCATCCAACGAAACAGAGGAATCTATAAGCGAAGAAATTGATCCAATTAATAGCCCAATTTCCGAACATCTTAAAGAACGCGCTTCAGAGCGCAGGCGCAAAATGAAGGACTTTAATTATAAATTCAATAATGCAAAGATTGATGATATGGAAAAAGTACCGGCATACAAGCGCCAAGGTGTTAATTTAAACGAAGCGCAGCATTCTTCAGAAAACGATATTTCCAGAACTAGTATAGGTCAAGACGATAATGATGACGTACAATTAAGAAGCAACAATTCATTCTTACACGACAATGTAGATTAATAGCAAATCAAATTTAGTGTTCTAGCTTCTTATAAACCCGAAATGTCCCTCAACGTTTCGGGTTTTCTTTTTTAGTAAATCCTATTTTCTTTCTTATCTTCGCAAAATCAAAATTATGTTATGAGTTTACAGGAAGAGATCATGACAGCCATGAAGGTTGCCATGAAAACGAAAGACCAAACAGCTTTAACGGCTTTAAGAGCTGTTAAATCTGCGATATTATTAGCGCAAACCGAAAGTGGTGCAAAAACCGACTTAACTGAAGACCAAGAATTAAAAATACTTCAGAAGCAGGTAAAACAACGTAAGGATAGTGCAGCTATATATTTGGAACAAGGACGCGAAGATTTGGTAGTACCAGAAATCGCAGAGGCAAAAATTATCGAGACGTTTTTACCGGAAGCGTTGAGTGAAGAAGAGGTTTCCAAAATTGTTGAAGATACCATTCTGGATATTGGAGCTGTAGGGATGAAAGATATGGGAAAAGTTATGGCTATGGTAAGCAAAGCAGTTGCCGGCAAGGCAGATGGCAAAACTATTTCGAATATTGTAAAAGCTAAATTAATATAATATTAGGCCACGTAGCTCAGCTGAATAGAGCACTGGATTTCGGCTCCAGCGGTCGTGGGTTTGAATCCCTCCGTGGTCACGAATAAATAAATAATCCATACGTTAAATCAAGCTTGCTTGAATTTATAAGTGTGGATTATTTGTTTTCAAAGCAGAGCTTTGTAGGAAAAAACGAGTGTATCGATTTAAGCTTTTATTTTCAAAGAAGAGCTTTTTAAGGAACTCAAATTCAAAATCTGAATCATAAATCCTCTTAAAAGTTATAAAATTTTTATAAAAATGCTTAAAATATGTTAAAAAACTCTTAACAAGTGAAACGTGGTTG
>CAXMOQ010000033.1:0-18392 GCA_964195015.1 uncultured Flavobacteriaceae bacterium
TCAGCTATCCAAATTCCCCAAACACGTTTTTTCGATATTAAAAATAAGTTTAGTGATACAAGTGCACCGTTTCCGAATACGATGCCTTCAGAAGGACAATTTTCTGAAGAAGCACAAACGTTAGGAATTAATACCGATAGCGCCATTGTTGTGTATGACGACAAAGGCATTTATTCCAGCGCACGCGTTTGGTATATGTTTAAAGCTATGGGACATGATAATGTAGCTATTTTAAATGGCGGTTTACCAGAATGGCAAAAATCAGGATATGTTACCGAACCTAAATTTGATTATAAGGGAGATAAAGGAAACTTTGTTGCAGCTTGCCAACGTGGAATGTTCAAGAATTTTGATGACCTTACAAAAGCCATTCAGAATAAAGACACCATGATATTGGATGCGCGATCTAAAGATAGATTTAACGGTTTGGTGGTAGAGCCAAGAAAAGGATTGCGTAGCGGAAACATACCTGGTTCGATGAATCTTCCATATTCAGAATTGTTACAAGAAGGATGTATTAAATCTGAAAACGAACTAAAGGTGTTGTTCAATACTAAAATACAAGATCAAGAAAACATCATATTTTCCTGCGGTTCTGGTATTACCGCTTGTGTTTTAGCTCTGGGTGCCGAAATTTCAGGATTTAGAAATGTTTCAGTATATGATGGCTCTTGGACAGAATGGGGAAGTTTGACTAAAGCGTAATGTGATGATAAAACTTTTAGTTGAAGATATTATACATAAAATCAAAAACGAAGAACTTTCGAAGCCGTAGGTTCAAAACTGTTCGTGCGCATTGATGCGGAGGTTTCACTAAAGATTACATATATCTTACAGATCATAAAAAAATATACGACTACTATAAACGAGGAAACGATTTAAATTTTCTGCTTACAAGAAAAGTCACTTTGGAGTATGTAAATGAAATAAAATTGTTGATTGAAAAAGGACTGGCAGTTCCTTCAAAACATATCACTAATTCCTATGAGAAAAACAGTAATACGAATAAAACAGTCGGTTTTATTCTCTGAAATCTTAAATAATTGTATTCTGCAAGTTTTCTGGAATTGTTATTACCGTTCATCGATGAGGTGCTTATTTTATAGGTGATTAGCACGTTTTTTATTTTTTACAAAATTTCAATTTTCTTCAAAAACAACATTTTAGTTACCGTTCGTCGATGTTTTTTGACATTATAAAATGTTTATCAATTAGTTTTGAGTTTAATCGATTTTTTTTTAGGTTAAAGACTTCATCATCTACATTTATCACATCAAACAAAACAAACGCCCCAATTATGAAACGTTTATTTTTACCTATATTAATCTTATCTTTTTCTTTTGCTTCGGCTCAAGAAGTTACTACTAATCAAAAAGATTCAATACTTACTGTGGCTTCTGAAGAAACAGTAAAAGAAGATAAAGATTTAGAAGTGGCTTATAAAAGTAAGGCGTTAAGAGATCCAGATAATATCGATTTCGATAATTTATTTAAAGAAAGACAATTAGAACTTTTTGTTACCGAAGGCGATAACAAAATTTGTTAATAATATTAAAGGGAATTATATTTTTTATAATTCTAATTTCAGTAAAGTTTTTTGGAAGTGTTAGAAGTCTGGTTTAAAAAAATCAGGCTTTTTTTATTCCAGAAATTTAGATTGCAGTTCTGGTGTTGGAATCATACACTGCCCACGCTTCCCATACCATTTATATCTATTCTTGGCTACAAAGTCGTAAACCCAATTTCTAATGAATGCTGGAATAGCAAAAAGCACATTAGATAAATTATAAGGAAACCCAAAACTAGATACAATTTTTAACGCAGCTGAAGATTTATACGACAATCCGCTCTCGTGCGAATACAACAATATAGAATCTGTTTTTGTTGTATCAATATTGAATTCGTTGATAATGCGTTTTCCAATTTCGCTTTGTAAAGCAGCAAATCGAAATACATCTTTCTTATCTCTTTTTATAACATATTGAACCGTGGCATTACAAAGATTGCAAATACCATCAAATAGGATGAGCTTTTTATGTTTTGGGAGTTCTTTCATATTTATTTCTCACGAACCACTGTGACTGCCTATTTTTTCACAGCTTCAACAAGCTCCAATTGTTCCATGCTCACATTAGTGGTAAACATACCGTAATTAACAATAGCCTTGTTCTTTTCAATGGTATCAATACTTCCAATAGCTCTACCATCATGCATGCGTACGTGGTCTCCAACTTTCAGAACAGGTTTTGGTTCTGTGTTTTCTATGGCTTTCTTTTTAGCCGCCTTTTTCTTTTTGCGAATGACCTCAACTTTAATTTCAGCTTCCTGCTTTATGTGTTCTTTCTTGGCTTTTAAGACTTTTTTCTGTTTTGCCGAGACTTTTTTCCGCTTGGAATTTTCAATTTGAACAATTTTAAAGAACTCTGCCATAAGCTCATTTTTATGTTCATTTTCAAAATACTTTTCCGAAATATCATTTATCTTTTGTCCTAAATAAATCAACCGTTGATTGCTATCGTATAATTCCTGATAGCTCTCCAATTTTTTCTGAATCTTGGCATTAATCTCTTCAAGTTTATCGGCTTCGGCCAATTTTTTCTTTTCATTTATTTTCAAAGATTGTCCAGTTTTTTCCAATTTTGAACGTTCCTTTTGAAGCTTTGCTATGGTAGCATCAAACCGAACTTTACTGCGTTCAATCTTCTTTTTAGCGCGATTGATTAAACTATAAGGGATCCCGTTTTTTTGAGCGACTTCGAAGGTAAACGAACTTCCTGCCTGACCAATAGCCAGTTTATAAATAGGCTCCAATGAGCGTTCATCAAACAACATATTGGCGTTGAGCATATGCGGTAATTCGTTTGCCAGTATTTTTAAATTCGAATAATGTGTTGTAATAATACCAAAGGCTTCGCGGTGATAAAACTCTTCTAAAAAGGTTTCGGCCAATGCACCACCAAGTTCTGGATCACTTCCTGTTCCAAATTCATCAATTAAAAATAAAGTCTTACTGTTACATTTTTTAAGGAAGTAATTCATTTGTTTCAGCCTATAACTATAGGTGCTTAAATGATTTTCAATAGATTGATTATCGCCAATATCGCTTAAAATCCTATCGAACAAACATACTTTGCTGCGTTCGTGAACCGGAATTAAGAGTCCGCTTTGTAACATGACTTGTAATAAACCAACTGTTTTTAAAGTGATACTTTTACCACCGGCATTTGGTCCTGAAATCACAATGATTCTGCTATCCTGTTTTAGTTCTATAGATTGCGGAAATGTGGTTTCTCCTTTTTCTAAATTGGTTAAATAGAGTAGCGGATGATAAGCGTCACGCATAAAAAAATGACGATCTTCGGTAATTTCCGGTAAAATGGCATTCAGTGATCTTGCATATTTCGCTTTTGCCGAAATGACATCGATATGTATTAGAAATTCCTGGTATTGCTCCAATAGTGGTAAAAACGGACGTATAAAATTAGTGAGTTCTTTTAAAATGCGAACGACTTCTTCTTGTTCTTCATATTCTATGTTATTGAGTTCGCGAGAATGCTGTAAGGTGGTTTCCGGCTCGATATATACAATACTCCCCGTTTTACTGCCTCCCATAATAGCACCTTTAACCTTACGTCGGTACATTGCTTTTACAGCCAATACACGTTTGTTTTCGACAACCGATTCCCGAATATCATCTAAATACTCCAGATTATGATAGGTATTTAAAGCCGTTGCAAAACTTTGATTGATCTTGCCCTTAAGTTTATTCATAGATTGGCGCAACTCATAAAGCAATACCGATGCATTATCTTTGATGTCTCCAAAACGATCGACAACATCGTCTACCTTTTCTATGATGACTTTAGTAATTTCTATATTTGAGGCATATTCATTAAGATTTGGATAATAGTCTTCAAACTTTATTAAAAATTTTAAGATTTCATTGGTCGTCAATGATATAGACACTAATTTCTTTAAACTGTGAACTTCTAAATAGGTGTTCTCTATGCGCAGGAGTTTAAGCTCTTTGGTAATAGCATCAAAACCATGATTAGGAATACGATTGTCGTTATAAAAAGACGATACATACTCATTGGTTAATTGCAACGCAATAAGTAACTCGGCTTTAGTTTTTAAAGGTGCAATTTGCAAGGCTTGAGCATTTCCCAAAGCCGTTACACAATGTTCGCTGACTTGCCGCAACACCGTTGCAACTTCTAAATCTTGTAATGTCTTATCGTGAATGTTTATCATTCTAGTTCTTGTCCCTTTTAAATAAGGGCAGCAAAGTTACATATTAAGTTTTAAAGATCGAATTCTAGTTTAATTAGCAATTGGTTTATATTCTTACTGATACCTAAAAAAGCGACTACAATTTGGATAATTCATTTCGCTATTTATGTTTTCTAAATAATATATAATGGTTTCGGCAGCTGTTAACGATTGGATATTTCCATTTACTGGAAAGTAATTGTCGTAAACGGCAGGGATATAGTCATTAGTTCCAAGAATTAAAATAGTATTATCTGGTATGATATTATTATCTAAATCTCTAATTTGGATGTCATTACCAATTTGTTCAATTTGAACTCCTGAATAATAAAAACCTGAATGCGAACCTTCCAGAAAGGTTTTAATTTCCAATACCGTCATGTCGTAAATAACGGTACCGTTGTTAAATGGCGATATCTCAAAAATCTCTCTTTTTGTAATATCACCTGCGTTTAAAGTCGAGCGGATGCCTCCATTATTCTGAAATGTAACATCTACATTCATAGCACTCCTTAAAGCATCTGTATAAAAACAACCTACTTGAGGTCTATCATGGAATACATGAGAGTATCCAATAACCTCGGTTAAGTAAGGTAAATTATTGTATTCATCAATAATAGCTTTTAATTCTGAATCATGTTCGGAATACGTATTCAGATTGATTAATTCATAATTCATGGATTCAACTGCTTCGTCTTTAACCGTCAATTCAATCTTTCCGAGATAATTTAAATATGATCCCGATTGATATATTGGGATATTATTGACAGAAGTATTAACAACCTGATGTGAATGCCCTCCAATAATGAGGTCGAAAAACGGGTATTGTGAAGCAATTTGAGAATCACTTAAGGAACCTCCAAATCCTTCATAACCTAGATGCGTTAAAGCAATATACAAATCTGCATTTTCTTGCTCCTTAATATTTGAATATTGAGATATTACATTTTCAGGCTTTTCAAAAGTAAGGTTTTGGACTCTCCATGGATGTGTAGATGGAATGATGCCATTATCTTTTCCATTAGTTTCGACCAAGCCTAAAAATGTAACTTTTAAGTTATCTACACTTATGGTTTTATACTCAAAAGGGTCAGGAATAGTAGAGTTTTCTGTATCTACATTAGCACAAACCCAGTCAAAATTAGCTTGATTAATTCTATCAGTTAGTATAGATTCTCCATAATCATACTCATGATTTCCAATAACCGAAATATCAAATCCAACTCGATTCATAACGTCAATCATTGGGTAGCCCTTTTCTGGATGGTTATCTACAACCGGGTTTCCCGAAAACAAATCTCCACTACTTGTTACGATAACGTTAGTATCTTCCTTTTCTAAATCAATAATATGTTTAATCTTTGAAAAATTATTTAATTGTCCGTGAACATCGTTTACAAAAAATATAGTTAGATTTTTTGTCTCGGTTTGATTTCCACCAATTATTTCGTTTTCTTCATTCTTTGTTGAACAACCTAAAATTGAAAGAACAACGACTAATAAGATAAAGGATAATTTCTTCATATCTTTTATTTAAAAACGTGCAAAAAATAAATAGGGCTAGCAGATGTTAATCGACATTAATTATTTTCTTACAAAACCTATACGACTATAAATATACTTGAATCGTTAATACCAACATCGTAAACACTATTAAAATAAAGACCAAAGGCATCACAAATTTTAACCACTTATCATAACCCACTTTTACAATAGCAAGAGATGCCAATATTAAACCTGTTGGGTTAATAAAGGCAAATAGACCCATCCCATATTGATAAGCGTTTACCACGAACTCACGCCCAATACCAACACCATCGGCTAAAGGAGACATGATTGGCATGGTTAATACTGCCATTCCGGAAGATGATGGAATAAAAAAGGATAAGCCACCATAAATGTACAACATGGCATTGATAAATAAACATTTGTTCATCCCATCGGTAACATTGCTCGCATAGTATAACATGGTATCGCTTATTAAGCCATCGTTCATAATAACGGTAACGCCGCGAGCGATCCCAATAATAATGGCAACACCTAGCAAATCGCCAGCCCCTTTTACAAAGGTGTCTACAAAGTTGGTTTCTTTAATTTTGGCAATAACACCAATAAGAATAGCACCAACTAAAAACACAGCGGTCATTTCTACAAACCACCATTCCAATTGTGATACGCCATAGACCATAACCACAAAGCACATGGTAAAAACAAAGAGAATCAAACGCAAACGTCCCGTTAATGTTATTGTAGAATGTGTCGTGTTTCCAAAGAGTCTCTCTATATCTTCTTTCTGGCTATAAATAATCGACCTTGTAGGATCTTTTTTTACACGTTGGGCATAACGAATAATATATAAAATACAGATTACAGTACCCAAAACTAACATAATAAATCGCCCTGTTAATCCAGTGGTCCAGGTGATGCCGGCAGCATCAGAAGCAATAATGGCACTAAACGGATTAGTTGTGGAGCACATCGTTCCAATTGACGATCCAATATAAATAGAGGCCAATGCGACCATGGCATCGTATTTAGCCGCAAGAAAAATAGGAATAAGAATAGGATAGAAGGCTATGGTTTCTTCGGCTAGACCGAAAGTTGTGCCGCCTACTGCAATTAAGAATGTTACCAGAATAATGAGGATATACTCTCGTCCTTTCAGGGCTTTCGCTAGCCATGCAATACCAGCTTCAAAAGCACCAGTAATATTCATGATACCTATAAGACCTCCAATAATTAATACTAGGAAAATAATGTCAGCTGCTTCAATAATACCTTTTATTGGCGACTTTATAAGTGCAACAAGTCCTTGCGGTTTGGGTTCTAATTTTTTATAGGTGTTAGGAATACTTATGGGTTTCCAAATATCGCCATTGGTGAATTTTTCCAAAGGAATTTTAACCCTTAACCAATCTAATGTTTCTTGTGTTGCCGGAAGTGTTGCGGTTTCCTCTAAACTCGTTCTGGTAAATGTTTTTTCCGTTTTATTGTAAGCAAGTGAATCGTATTTGCCCGCTGGAACAATCCAAGTAAGTAAGGCGACCAAAGCAGCAATAATAAGCAGTATGGTTTGAGCGGTTGGGAATTTTAGTTTTTTCAATCGGATATATTTTATTAAGACTAAAGATAGTATTATTTTAGAATGCTAAAAGAATTATACAAAATGAATGTAAACATTCACCAAAGTTGGAAACCCTATTTACAGGCAGAATTTGATATGCCTTATTTTAAGGAGTTAGCAAGTTTTGTTAAAAATGAATATAGCAACCACAAATGTTTCCCGCCAGGAAATCAAATTTTTAATGCGTTCGGGCATTGTCATTTCGAAAATGTTAAAGTCGTTATTATTGGTCAAGATCCTTATCATGGCGAAGAGCAGGCGCATGGTTTATGTTTTTCGGTGAATGATGGTGTAAAGCATCCGCCATCACTGATTAACATTTTTAAGGAGATTGAAACTGATTTGGGCATACCATATCCGAAAAGTGGCAATTTAGCACATTGGGCAGATCAAGGTGTTTTATTACTCAATGCTACATTAACCGTAAAAGCGCATCAAGCCGGAAGTCATCAAAAAAAAGGATGGGAAAGGTTTACAGATACTGCCATTAATATTATTAGTGAACAAAAGGAGCAAGTAATCTTTTTACTTTGGGGAGGTTATGCCAAAAATAAGACCAAGCTTATTAATGTAAGCAAGCATCGTATATTAACCTCTGGCCATCCGTCACCTTTAAGTGCGAATAGAGGGTATTGGTTTGGCAATAAACACTTTAGCAAAACTAACTTCCTGTTGGAGCAAGCTGGGTTGCAGCCAATTGCTTGGTAAGTTGCGATGTCACTAAAGTAGATTTTTTAATTTTTGATACACGTTTAGTTGTCTTGTTGCAACTGCACATAAGTAGTAAGAAATTAATAGCTACCAATACAAATAGTATAATAGTAATTGTTAATATCATATGCGATTTGGTTTCGTTGATATGAAATCAAATATACAAATCTTTGGCATGTATAAAAACAAATTCTAATGTTTTATTAACATTTTCATGAACTTATATCAATTTAATGTATTGGCAATTAGTATTTTAATCATTTCAGTGTTGTTAAATTTCAGCAATCAATTCGGTGTATTTTAATTTGTAAGGAATAATATTCAAAGCCAATAGTTCTTCTTGTACGTTGTTAATTGTTGCTTCATCAATTTGACTTTGAGACCATTCGGTAAGGTCTAACCAATCGTGAACATCGTCTAGTTTTTGATTGTATCTTTCTGCAATTATAGAATCGATGTTTGGAATATTTTTAAATCCCGAAGTCGTACTATTTATAATATCTAAAATGGTTTTGACATCCGCTTTATTATTTTCGAAAAAATCCTCTCTAACGGCTATGACGAAACAAGGCCAAGGCGACGGGCAATTTCCAATGCGTCTAAAAGTGCCATTATCAACCAACGGTTTTGTTGTGAATTTTTCCCATAAAAAGTAATTGGCATTGCCAACCGATAAGCCTTCTACTGCACCTTCTAAATCTTTAATAACTTCAAAATCAAGATCCTTTTTTAAATTCCAACGGTTGTTTTGTGCGTTGATATACGCCATCAAATGAGAACCTGAACCATATCGGCTAATCGCTGCTTTTGTTCCTTTAATGTCGTTTATAGTTTGAAAGGGTGAATCCTTTGCAACATGAATTCCCCAATTCAAAGGTGTTTCGACAAAGGTTTGTATTATTTTTGATGGATTGCCCGCAATGATATCGGTCACAATGCCTTCGGTAAGAATTACGGCAAGATCTATTTCCTTTTCACGAAGTGCCTTACACATGGCGCCAGTGCCTCCAAAATAATCATGCCACCGCAAGTTAATCCCTTCATTCTTGTACTCGCCATTTTTTAAAGTTAAATACCACGCAAGATTAAAATGTTCTGGAACGCCTCCAATGTTTATCGTTTTCATTTGTTATAAGTTCGGATGCGTTAATTAGGATTTATAATGGTCTTTATGAGTTTGTTTTGCTTTTTGTTGAATTGAAAATCTAATTTATTAATGCCTCCAAGAGAGATATTGTCATTTACTTCTGTAGAAAAATTACGCTGCCCTAATAGCGCTTCATGCCCTTTTCTATTAAGCGTGATGCTGTTCGTTTCTTCATTAAAAAAAAGAGATAGTTTGTCAATCATCCTAATTAACTGAAGATCGCCAAACCCGTAATAACCTTGGTAGTTTAGGGCGTAGCCTAATAAATGATGTCTGGATTTTATGTCATTATTCTTAACAATCTCAAGAATGTTTTGCTCTAAAGAGCTCAAACCATTTTCTGAATCTGGAAAACGCTGCAAATGGGCTTTTAAACAGTTACTTAAATATTTAAACGATGATTTTTTTACAATATAAGATTTCAACAAATTGTGATCTTTACCACAATAGGTTCTCCATAATGCGATTGCCAATTCAATATCATCAGCTGTAAGCCTAACTTTTTCTTTATAATGCTTTAATAATTGCTCGGGCTTCAATTCCGAAAGTCCTTTAAGATCTTGTTCACCTTCAATCCTGCCACTACAGACCAAATATAGTGGCAATTTAATTTCTCTTTGATGCAATAAATTTATAACACCAAGTAAATTTATGTGACAAAATAAATCATATTCAAACCACAGTACAATTTCGGTATATTGTTCTGTATGGTTTAGTTTATTCAGCTCTGCTTTATATTCATATTCATCAATCTCAATATCGTAGGTTGCATTTAAAAAGGCCTTCCGAGTATTTAAAAAAGCATCAGAATCTATGCCGGCAACCATAGGACCTTCACACAACATTTCTTCCCAAGTAATGATGTCGCCCGTGATTGCTAACTCGCGAAGGTACTCGGTAAGGCTACTGCCATTTGTTATATGAAGTGTTTGGTTTGTCATGGTTTATCCGCCAACACGTTTTACAGAAAATCCTTTTTCTATTAGAAGTTTCATAATTTTATCCCTGTAATCGCCTTGAATAATAATTTTATCATCTTTAAAACTTCCACCAACACTTAATTTGGTTTTCAGCTCTTTGGCTAACATCTTAAAATCTTCAGTCGCGCCCGTATAACCTTCAAGAATGGTAATGGGCTTGCCTTTTCGTTTTTCGTATTTGCAAATTATAGGGTCGTCCTGCATCCACAAACCATTATCTTCTTTTATAACATCATTTTCAGGCTCTGTAGTATGTTCTGGAAACAAATTTTTTAACTGATCTTGTAAATCCATAAAGAGAGGTCAATGAATTAATTAAATATGAAACACAAATGTACAAAAACATTATAAAGTTAAAACGGACTTTTTTTGTAATGCACCGATGTCTCTTTTTACCATTTTATACTATATTTGACAAACCAAATTTATGAGTGCAACCACTTCTACATCTAATAGTATTAAGTATAACGCTAACCATATAGATTCGAGTATTTTAAAGCAATTGTATACCAATATGCTGAAGCCCAGACTGGTGGAAGAGAAGATGCTTATACTACTGCGTCAGGGAAAAATTAGCAAGTGGTTTTCCGGTATTGGTCAAGAAGCCATTTCGGTGGGTGTCACGATGGCGCTGCAACCAGAGGAATACATTTTACCAATGCACAGAAATCTGGGCGTATTTACAACACGAGAAATTCCTTTATACCGATTATTTTGTCAATGGCAGGGAAAAGCTGATGGCTTTACTAAAGGAAGAGATCGATCGTTCCATTTTGGAACACAGGAATTTCATATTGTTGGCATGATTTCACATTTGGGACCTCAATTAGGTGTTGCTGATGGCATTGCGCTAGCCAGTAAACTGAAAAATAAAAATCAAGTCACGGCGGTATTCACAGGAGAAGGTGGCACTAGCGAAGGCGATTTTCACGAAGCTTTGAACGTGGCCTCTGTATGGCAGTTGCCCGTTATGTTTTGTGTTGAAAATAATGGTTACGGTTTATCTACGCCAACAAATGAACAATATAACTGCGAGCATATCGCCGATCGTGCTCTAGGTTATGGTATGGAATCTCATATTATTGATGGCAATAATATTGTTGAAGTTTATACTAAAGTAGATACCATTGCCCAAAGTATGCGGGAAAATCCGCGCCCTGTTTTATTAGAGTTCAAAACGTTTAGAATGCGTGGTCACGAAGAGGCCAGTGGCACTAAATATGTACCACAGGACTTGTTAGATCATTGGGCAAAAAAAGACCCTCTAGTTAATTTTCAAACGTATTTAAATGAGCTGGGCATTTTAGATGAGCAAGAAAATCTTACGATTAGGGAAGCTATTATCCATGAAATTAATGAAGATTTAAAAAAAGCTTATGCTGCTAAACCCATTACAGCCGATTTAACTACTGAATTAAATGATGTCTATAAATCATTTGTATATCAAGACATTAAAGAAGGTAATGCCACAAAAGAGCTTCGTTTAATTGATGCTATTTCGGAAGGCTTAAAACAATCCATGGAGCAACATCCTGATTTGGTTATTATGGGTCAGGATATTGCCGAATATGGTGGCGTTTTTAAAATTACCGATGGCTTTGTAGAGCAGTTTGGAAAAGACCGTGTTAGGAACACTCCAATTTGCGAATCGGCCATTGTAGAAGCAGCCATGGGTTTATCAATCGTAGGAATTAAAAGTGTTGTTGAAATGCAATTCGCCGATTTTGTGACATCAGGTTTTAATCCCGTTGTAAACTATTTGGCTAAATCGCATTATCGTTGCAACCAAAATGCCGATGTTGTTTTACGGATGCCATGTGGCGGCGGTGTGGCGGCGGGACCATTTCACTCGCAAACCAATGAAGCTTGGTTTACCAAAACACCAGGATTAAAAGTAGTATATCCAGCGTTTCCTTATGATGCTAAAGGTTTATTGGCAACAGCAATTAACGACCCGAATCCGGTGTTATTCTTCGAGCATAAAGCGTTGTATAGAAGTATTCGTCAAGAGATCCCAACAGACTATTTTACATTACCTTTTGGTAAAGCTTCCATTTTACGAGAAGGAAGTGACGTGACTATAATCTCTTATGGTGCTGGCGTTCATTGGGCTTTAGAAACTTTGGATAGTAATAAAAGTATCAGTGCCGATGTTCTTGATTTAAGAACCCTTCAACCTTTAGATACCGAAGCTATTTATACCTCAGTAAAGAAAACGGGGCGTGCTATTATTTTACAGGAAGACTCCATGTTTGGCGGTATAGCCAGTGATATTTCAGCCCTTATCATGGAACATTGTTTTGAACAGTTAGATGCCCCGGTAAAACGGGTAGCTAGTTTAGAAACACCTATTCCGTTTATTAATCAATTGGAAGAACAGTATCTCTCTAAAAGCAGATTTGAAGAAGCTTTGAAGACCTTACTGGAATATTAAGGCTTATTCTTTAACAACATACAAAGCAATTTTACTACATTTTAAAAAGTAATGGAATATCTCAATAAATTCCATTAAATTGCTTGTTCTAACCATTTCTATGACAGAATATTAAAAATACATCAATGAATCATTTTGTAAAAACATTTCTGATTTGGCTGTGCCTTATCTGCATGACACCATATGTAAATGCTCAAAAAGCCACAAATGACACTTTATTTAATGGATTAAAATTTAGAAGTATTGGCCCGGCTTTAACTTCTGGAAGGATAGCCGATATTGCGATACATCCCAAGAATGAAAATATATGGTATATCGCTGTTGGATCTGGTGGTGTCTGGAAGACAGAAAACTCCGGTACAACTTGGACTCCCATTTTCGATAAAGAAGCGAGTTATTCCATTGGTTGTATAACGATCGATCCGAATAATACACATACTATTTGGGTAGGAACTGGAGAAAATGTAGGCGGTCGGCATGTCGGTTTTGGAGATGGTATTTATAAAAGTGTTGACGATGGGAAAACATGGAAGAATCTTGGACTTAAGGCTTCAGAGCATATTTCTAAAATTATTATTCATCCGGAAGATTCTAACATTATTTGGGCTGCTGCTCAAGGACCGCTTTGGAGTAAAGGCGGTGAACGTGGCGTTTACAAATCTATTGATGGTGGAGGAACTTGGAATAAAACATTAGGAGATGATGAATGGACAGGTGCTACCGATTTAATTATAGACCCAACAAATCCTGACATTATATATGCTGCTACTTGGCAAAGACAACGTTCAGTAGCAGCTTATTTAGGAGGAGGCCCTGGTTCTGGGATTCATAAAAGCACTGATGGTGGAGAAACTTGGACCACATTGAAGATTGGAATTCCAAAATCAAATTTGGGAAAAATTGGTCTTGCGATATCGCCTTTTAATCCAGAAATTATTTACGCTGCAATAGAATTGGATAGAAAAAATGGAGGCGTTTTTATGTCAACCAATAAAGGGGAATCTTGGACAAAGCAGTCTGATGCTGTATCGGGAGGCACAGGGCCTCATTATTATCAAGAGTTATATGCTTCTCCACATCATGAAGGCATGCTGTATTTAATGAGTAATTATGTGCAAATATCGAAAGACCATGGAAAGGTTTTTAAGCAAATGAACGAAAAAAACAAGCATGTTGACAGCCATGCTATGGCTTTTAAAAGTTCCGATTCGGACTATGTATTATTTGGAACAGATGGTGGCTTATATGAATCTTTCGATCATACTAAATCCTGGAAATATATTAATAATTTGCCCATAACACAATACTATAAACTAGCCGTTGATGATACGTTTCCGTTTTATAATATTTACGGAGGCACACAAGATAATGGATCCCATGGCGGTCCATCACAAACAAAAAGCTCGGTTGGAATAACCAGTGCTGATTGGTGGATAACATTAGGTGCTGATGGACATCAGTCTGCCATTGAACCTGGAAACCCCAAAATTACTTATGGGGAATATCAACAAGGCGTACTTTTTAGAATTGATCAAACCACTGGTGAACGGGTGTTTATCCAGCCACAACCAAGTGAAGGAGAACCTTATGAACGCTTTAATTGGGATGCACCTATTTTAGTGAGTCCTCATAGTCCAACGCGATTATATTTTGCTTCGCAACGTGTTTGGCGTTCTGATAATCGAGGCGACAAATGGAACCCGATTTCTAAAGACCTTACAAGGAACCAGAATAGAATAGCACTTCCTATAATGGGTAAACAGCAAAGCTGGGATAATGCATGGGACGTTGATGCAATGTCCAATTATAATACGATTACATCATTGGCAGAATCTCCAAAGCAAGAAGGGTTAATTTATGCAGGAACAGATGATGGCATCATACAAATAACAGAAGATAGTGGTCAATCTTGGAGAAAAGTAGAACTAGGTTCAATTGGTGGAGTACCAGGCACGGCCTTCGTTAATGATGTTCGTGCAGATTTATTTGATGCATCAACAGTTTATGCTGCATTGGATAATCATAAATATGGAGATTATAAGCCATATTTAATTAAAAGTACAGATAAAGGAAAAACATGGTCATCAATTAATGGAAATTTACCAAGTACGCTTATTACTTGGCGCTTGGTTCAAGATCATATTAAAAAGGATCTTCTTTTTGCAGCAACCGAATATGGTATATATTTGACATTAAATGGAGGAACAAATTGGACAAAACTTAAAGGAGGATTGCCAACAATTTCATTTCGTGATATTACCATTCAACGAAGAGAGAACGCTCTAGTAGGAGCATCATTTGGTCGTGGCTTTTATGTGCTAGATGACATTTCTCCATTACGAGAATATAATGCTTCTATTCAAAATCAAGAAGCTGCACTTTTTTCAATTAAACCAGCGTATTGGTATATACAAAAATCGGGGCTTTATGCGCAAGGTGATAGCTACTACAAGGCAAAGAATCCGCCTTACGGCACCGTTTTTAATTATTATCTTAAAGACAAACTAAAATCTCTTAAAGATCTTAGGCAAGATAAAGAAAAGAAAACTAAAAACACTGACTTTCCAGGTTGGGAAAAGCTGGAAGCAGAGAAAAGACAACAAGAACCTAAAATAGTACTCATTATAAAGGATGGTAGTGGTAAAGTAGTAAATACCATAGAAGGGTCAAACAAAAAAGGTCTTAACCAAACTAATTGGAAGCTGAACTATCCTAACAAAAGCGGGGAATCTATAAAACGGAAAAGCCAAAAAAGGGGAGCAACATTGGCAACTCCCGGGGACTACACCGTTACTCTAGCCAAACACGTTGATGGAGAATTAATAGTTTTGGTAGAAAGCAAACCTTTTAAAGTAATTCCTTTGAGTGAAGGCGCATTAAAAGGGAGTTCTTATGATGAAATCAATACTTTTAGAGATGATTATAATGCTTTTGCTCAAGATTTAGGTACTACAAATTTGTTACTTGCAGATAAGAAAAAATTAATAGAAGTTATGTTAATTGCTTTGAATAAAGCAGATACCCCAACTAAAGAATTGTATGCCCGAGTTTATAGAGCCAGAACACAATTGTTAGATATTGATAAAGCATTACATGGAGATAAAACAAAAGGCGAGATAGGAGAACGTTCAAACCCTACACCAAACAGTTTAAGTTCTGGAATTAGAGCTGTATTAAGTTCATCAACATACGGACCAACTCAAAACCATCTGGATGCCTTTAATTTGTCTAAAAAACGATTAGCTGCAATTAAAGAGAATTTGAATGCATTAAATAATACTATTTTAAAAGACTTAACTCATGATCTTAAAGCTGCTGGTGCACCATTAATTGATGATTAATAAGCTTTGCAAAATCAATGCACCAGAGATTGTTATAGTTTCTGGTGTATTGATTTTAATGATTAAGAATAAACTATGTGCCTTGTATTTCTTTAGCAACTGCTTGGCATTCATCTAAAACACGAAGCAAATTGCCACTCCATAATTTGGCAATTTCTTCTTCGGTATAACCACGTCTCACAAGTTCTAGGGTAACGTTAAAGGTTTCCGAAGCATCCGCCCAACCTTCAATACCGCCACCACCATCAAAATCGCTGCTAATACCAACGTGGTCTATGCCCATTTTACCAACCATATAATCTATATGATCTACAAAATCAGATACATTTACGGCAGGTGGAAAGCCAGCAATAGTGCTCGCTTTTTTATTACCCAAATCAGTTACACGTTTATAATATTCAAAAAAAGCCTCCAGTTTAGTTGGGTTTAGAGCCATTATTTCTTCTCTGGAATTATACCATTTAACACTTAACGAATCTGCAATTTTTGCATTTATAATTTTAAGTTTTAGTTCTCGAGCTTCAGTTTTTTTAGCACTTACATAATCGGCCAACGCCACGGTTTGTACAACACCTCCGTTTTCTTTCATCCATTCCAATTGTTCATCGTCCAAATTTCTGCTTTGATCACTTAACACTCTTGCTGAAGAGTGTGATGCAATAATTGGAGCTTTAGTAAGTTCTAACATTTGTTGAATGGCTTCTTTTGAAGGATGGGAGACATCAATCATAATGCCTAATCTATTCATTTCTTTAAGCACCTCTTTCCCGAAATCACTTAAGCCATTATGCAACCAAACACCATCAGCTTCGCCCGTATGACTATCGCTTAACTGACTATGACCGTTATGCGCCAAAGACATATACCGTCCGCCTAGATCGTAAAACTCTTTTACCTTATTGATATCTAACCCAATAGGATAGGCATTTTCAATCCCAATCATGGCTACTTTCTTCCCGGATTTTTGGATACGTCTTACATCGTCTGATGTGGTTGCAAGTTCAATCTGGTCAGGAGCAATCTCATTTACCAATTTATGAATGGCATTAAATTTTGCCATAGCATTGTCATAGGCCTTGGCATAACCGTCATCGGTTAATGAGTCTTGACCTGTATAGACGATAAACCATGCGACATCAAGTCCACCGCTTTTCATTTTTGGCAACGTCACTTGGGCGTCAAGATCTTGTGTATAGTTAATGGAATCGGTGAAATTCTTGACATTAATATCGTCGTGGGTATCTAATGTAATCACGCGATCATGAATGGCTTGAGCTTTGGCAATGAGTTGATCTTCGGTTAGTGGTTGTTCAATCTGCTTACAAGATGATAAGCATACCATTGATAAAAAAAGAAATAAAATAGACGATCTCATAGTACTAGTAATTGATTGGTTAAGAAGTTGAAGATACAAAAAGCATCCAAAATAATTGAAGTGCTACTAAAATAGTATCTTTATTGAAAACGATAACCAATGCGATTTTTTGTAAAGGTTTTTATAATCGTGATATGCTTTAATGGCTGTAAAGATGATAACTATACTTGGCACACCATTAAAGTTACGGCGACAGCCTATAATTCACATGCCTATCAAACTAGTACAGAACCAAACATCGCGGCTTGGGGAGACCGTTTGGTTCCCGGAGAAAAATGTATTGCAGTGTCCAGAGATTTAATAAGAAAAGGGTTGAGGCATAATACGCCCGTTAAAATTAAAGGCCTAAAAGGCACCTATCTGGTAAAAGACAAAATGAATGCGCGGTGGCAGAACCGTATTGATATTTATTTGGGCACTGATATTAAAGCTGCTAAAAAGTGGGGACGAAAAAAAGTAGTGATTACTTATGGTGTCCTAAATAAAAAAGGCCAGCAAAATTAATTACTGACCTTTTTAAAACTAACTAAACTTACCGTTAATGTGCATATCGTTTTGCGCCTGTCCAAATAGCATCACTTGAATTATAAAAACGCATTATATGGTTATTAACTAATGAATTTTGCTGGGTGATACCATTCGAACTTCTTTCAAATTTGATTGTTGTTCTCATGATGTCTTGATTTATTTGATTGATGAAAAAATTGTTTTTTACAGGTAACGTCTTTTAGCGTTCCAAGTGTAGCTTTTCGTGTTTTTTAAAGTCGATATTTGACTGTTGTTTAAAGTTCTCATAATTTCTATATTTTATTGGTTTATAATGGTTATGTAATTTTTAAAGGTTTCCAAAAGAATTATATATAACGTCTTTTAGAATTCCAAGTATAACTTTTTGTGTTTTTTAAAGTTGATATTTGGTTGTTGTTTAATGTTCTCATAATTTCTAGTTTTAAAATTGTGTTATACCTAATAGACGACCACATTTATAATTTGTTACAGTACTATGCA
>CAXMOQ010000033.1:18402-18756 GCA_964195015.1 uncultured Flavobacteriaceae bacterium
AAGTATTATTTTAACAAATTTTAACACTATTTTACTTTGAATAGGAGAGGAGAGGACCTAATAATAGGACTGAAATTGTAGCATTTACTTGGGTTTAGAGATAAAAATTGATAAAAACTTGTTAGGAATGGTTTTTGCATTATTTAGCAAAACAATAAGATATAAAATGTATATTTAAAATATCTTTGCATCAAAATTGCTATTGAACCCTTAATTAAGATGAAATATAAACTACTACTTATAATTTGTATAATGTCTTCATTATCTATTTGTGCACAATTAGATAGTCAAGAAAATTCTACAACCATTGCTGCCGAAAAAAATAAGGAAGTCCCTAATTCATCTATATTAGTC
>CAXMOQ010000034.1:0-8083 GCA_964195015.1 uncultured Flavobacteriaceae bacterium
TAAAGATGCTTCAAAAGTATTTGAATTTGAAGCGCAGGTTAACAGCTTAACAAAAGAAAATCTCCAAAATGTCGCTAAAAAATATTTAACAAAAGGATATATTTTAGGCATTCACAATCCGGAGAAATAAACGTCTATTCATCATATTAAAAAAAGCAGTCAAATTGACTGCTTTTTTGTTCACCACATGTTAACAAGTTCCGCTTTTAATCCTCGCAAATAATTGTATTTTTACCGTTAATAAAACCAAATCATTTTAATGGGTAAAATCATTGCAATTGCTAACCAAAAAGGTGGCGTTGGTAAAACAACAACCTCTATAAATTTAGCAGCATCACTCGGTGTTCTTGAAAAAAAAGTATTACTTATAGACGCCGATCCACAAGCCAATGCCCCGTCTGGACTCGGCATCGACGTAGAATCTGTAGACATAGGAACCTACCAATTATTAGAGCATTCAAATACAGCTAAAGAGGCTATTGTAAAAACCGATACGCCCAATCTGGATGTTATTCCATCACATATCGATTTAGTGGCGATTGAAATAGAACTGATCGATAAGGAAGCACGCGAATACATGCTTAAAAAAGCATTGCTCGAAATTAAAGACGATTACGATTATATTTTAATAGATTGCGCACCGTCTCTAGGCTTGTTAACCTTGAATGCACTAACCGCTGCCGATGCTGTGATTATTCCTATACAATGCGAATATTTTGCACTTGAAGGCTTGGGTAAATTATTAAACACTATAAAAAGTGTTCAAAAAATCCATAACCCAGAATTGGATATCGAAGGCTTACTTTTAACGATGTACGATTCGCGTTTACGTTTATCCAATCAAGTGGTTGAAGAAGTACAAAAACACTTTAACGATATGGTGTTTAAAACCATCATTCAACGCAATGTGCGCTTAAGTGAAGCCCCAAGTTATGGCGAGAGTATAATTAATTACGACGCCAGTAGTAAAGGTGCAAGTAATTACTTAAGTTTGGCGAAAGAAATGATTAATAGAAACTCCTAATCATGGCGAAGGCAACCAAGAAACAGGCTTTGGGTAGAGGTTTATCGGCACTTTTAAACGACCCAAGCAACGATATACAAACCGTTCAAGATAAAAACGCCGATAAAGTTATTGGAAGTATTGTTGAACTTGATATTAATACCATTGGTGTCAATCCGTTTCAGCCCAGAACCAATTTTAATGAAGAGTCTCTTCGTGAATTGGCATCGTCTATCAAAGAGTTAGGTGTTGTACAGCCCATAACTGTTAGAAAATTAGGTTTTAATAGTTATCAATTGGTTTCTGGTGAACGTCGTTTTAGGGCTTCAAAGTTAATCGGATTAGAAACCATACCTTCATATATTCGTATTGCTAACGATCAGGAATCTTTGGAAATGGCTTTGGTTGAAAATATTCAACGTCAGGATTTAGATCCCATAGAAATTGCCTTATCCTATCAGCGTCTTATCGATGATATTAATCTTACGCAAGAGCAAATGAGTGTTCGTGTTGGAAAAAAACGCTCGACTATTGCAAATTATTTACGCCTTTTAAAACTCGATCCCATAATTCAAACGGGTATGCGTGATGGTTTTATTTCAATGGGTCATGGCCGAGCGATTATTACCATTGAAGATCAGGGCATTCAGCTTGATATTTACGAAAAAATTCTTTCTAATAAACTATCGGTTAGAGAAACCGAGAATTTAGTTCGCCATTATAATACAGCAAAAAAAGTTACTATTCCTTCAAAGGAAGAGCTTCCAGAACATATCAAAAAAGGAATTAACGCCTTTTCAGAATACTTTGGACATAAAATAGACGTTAAAGTTTCTAAAAGTGGTAACGGAAAAATTACCATCCCTTTTCATTCTGAAGAAGATTTCAATCGCATAAAAAAATTAGTAGAACGTGCAAAGTAAATTTGTAATAGCAGCTTTATGCACATTATGTTTTTGTTTTTCGGTTTTCGCACAAGAAGATGAAAATAAAGACAAAAAAGCCGAAGAACTTACCGTAGAAACAAATGCCGAGATTAAGGAACCTATCGATCCTTTATCGCCCTCACGTGCTGCCTTCTACTCTGCTGTACTCCCGGGATTGGGACAAGCTTACAATAAAAAATATTGGAAAATCCCGATTATTTATATCGCGCTTGGCACGGGAATTTACTTTTATATAGATAATAATAACGAATATAACCGCTATCGGGATGCATACAAAAGCCGATTGGCAGGGTTTGAAGATGATGAATTCTTTGGAAGAATTAGTGATGATGGTTTACGAAATGCACAAGATCAGTTGCGTCGCAACAAGGAATTATCACTTTTGATAACCGTTGGTATTTATGCACTAAATATTATTGATGCTAATGTAGATGCACATTTATTGCAATATAATGTAGACGACAATTTAACACTAGAGCCGCATTTTAAGCTTAATGAATATGACGCAACAAGCAATCTTGGATTAACTTTGAATTTTAAATTTTAGATGAACATAGCTTTATTGGGGTACGGAAAAATGGGAAAAACGATCGAGCGTATTGCTTTGCAACGCGGTCACCAAATTGTTATAAAAGCAGATGAAGGTTCTAAATACGATATTACAGAAGCCGATGTTGCTATAGACTTTAGTATTCCTACCGTTGCCTATAACAATATATCTAATTGTTTAAACAATGGTGTTCCTGTTATTTCTGGGACTACAGGTTGGTTACAGGATTATGACAAGGCGGTTGCACTTTGCGAAGAAAAAAAGGGTGCTTTTATTTATGCTTCTAATTTTAGTTTGGGTGTCAATATCTTTTTTGAGCTGAATAAAACACTTGCTAAAATGATGCGTACTTTGAAGCAATATAAAGTAGATATCGAAGAAATTCACCATACGCAGAAACTCGACGCCCCAAGTGGAACAGCCATTACACTAGCTAACGGTATTATTGAAAACAGCAATGCATATACAGGCTGGAGTTTAGGCGCAGAAAGCGAACAATCTATACCTATTGAAGCAAAACGGATAGACAACGTTCCCGGTACGCACACGGTTAATTACAAAAGCGATGTAGACAGCATAAATATAAAACACACAGCACATAGCCGTGATGGTTTTGCATTAGGTGCCGTTATAGCTGCCGAATGGATTATAGGAAAAACAGGTGTTTTCACTATGAACGATGTGTTAAATATTGGTTAAGGCTTTAATAATACGTAACATCTTAAAACCCTTTTCCACTAACAATAAAATTAAAAAATTACAATTATGACAATAACGCAATGGTTAATATTTTTCTTGGTTATACAAGCAATTCACGGATTAGGAACCTGGAAATTGTACGTTAAGGCTGGCAGGGAAGCCTGGGAAGCTTTTGTCCCAGTGTACAACGCGATTGTTTTAATGAAAATTATTAATAGGTCGGTATGGTGGACTATTCTGTTATTCCTACCTATTGTGAATTTAATTATGTTTCCGGTAATTTGGGTGGAAACAGCACGTAGTTTTGGAAAAAATAAATCGGTTGATACGCTTTTAGCCATTATTGCTTTTGGATTTTATAACTATTACCTAAATTATTTTGCAGATGTAAGCTATATCCAAAACCGAAGTCTACATCCAAAACCTGGATTAGGAGAATGGGTTAGTTCCATTTTATTTGCGATTGTTGCTGCTACTATTGTACATACTTATCTAATTCAACCGTACACCATTCCAACCTCATCGCTTGAAAAATCCTTATTAGTTGGTGACTTCTTATTTGTAAGTAAGTTTCATTTTGGTGCGCGTGTTCCTATGACAACCGTTGGAGCACCTATGGTACACGATACGATTCCCTTATTAAAAAAGAAATCGTATGTATTCAATGATGACTTCTCCAAAAAAGAAACGTCATGGAAAAACAAATTACAGCTCCCCTATTTAAGGATTCCGGGATTTGAAAAAATTGAAAGAAATGAGATTGTCGTATTCAATCAGCCGGCCGATACTTTGCTTGATATGAATAATTTTAGACCTGATAGAAATTACTATAAACCTATTGACAAGAAAACCAATTTGGTAAAACGTTGTGTAGCTATTGCAGGTGATTCGCTTGAAGTTCGTGACGGTTATGTTTATATTAATGGTAAAAAGAATGTTTTGCCGGACAGAGCGCATTTGCAATTTAGCTATTATGTACAGCCAAAAACAAGTCAGTTTAACCCTAAATATCTTGCAAATCGTTATGATATAACGGACAGATTTGGCATCATAAATAACCAAAATACGTATTATTTTTCGGCAATTTCAGATGAAGCATTAGCAAAATTTAAAGACAATCCCAATGTAAAAAGTATTACCCCTAATAAGGAAGAAAAAGGCGTAAGGGATTCAGGCATTTTTCCGCACGACCCAAACTACAATTGGAACAACGATTTCTTTGGTCCACTTTACATTCCTGAAGCAGGGAAAACCATAGATCTGAATTTAAAAGTGCTTCCGCTTTATAAACGTTTGATTACCGAATATGAAGGCAACACACTAAAAGTTGAAGGCAATCAAATTTTAATTAATGGCGAAGTTGCAAACACTTATACCTTTAAACAAGATTACTATTGGATGATGGGAGATAATCGCCATAATTCACTCGATGCCAGAGCTTGGGGTTTTGTCCCATTCAATCATGTCGTTGGTAAACCAGTATTTATCTGGATGAGTTGGGATACTAACGGAAAAGGCTTTGGAAAGATACGTTGGGAACGCATGTTTACAACAGTTCATGGCGGTGGCAAACCAGTGTCCTATTTAATTCCATTCCTTGTGTTATTATTTGGATGGTTTGGTTTTAATAAGTGGAGAAAACGTAGAAAGGCTAATCGTTAAGTTGTGCAGTCGTTAAGATGCTTAGTTGAAAAAATATATCTTATTGAAAGTTACAACTTAACACCTAACAGCTAAACACATGAACATCTTAATTCATCCAACATATTTCCCAAACATTGCACACTTTGTTGCTATGGCAAATGCCAATGTGGTAAGCTTTGAAGTTGATGATAATTTCCAGAAGCAAACCTACCGAAATCGCACGTATATCTACGATGCCAACGGGAAACTACTTTTAAATATTCCAGTAATTCATACACAAAAGAACAGGCAAAAGTATCGTGATGTAAAAATAGCCAACGATACGAAATGGCCAGACTTACATTGGAAATCCCTGCAATCGGCGTATAGAACCTCGCCATTTTTTGAATTTTACGAAGATGATTTGCAACCCTTGTTTAGCTTAAAAGCTGATTATATTTTAGATTTCAACTTTAAATGTTTAGAAGTGATCTGCGATTGTTTGCAACTGGATTTAAAATTCAATAAAACGCAAGTGTTTCAAAAAACCGTTGAAGACAAAACCGATTTCAGACCTTTGGTAAACGCCAAGAAAGAACACTCTTTTCAGTTTGAACCTTACACACAAGTGTTTTCCGGAAAGCATGGTTTTATTAGCAACTTAAGTATTTTGGATTTGCTTTTTAACGAAGGCCCAAATACATTGCACTACCTAGAATCCCAAAAACTTCGGTGGTAATGTTACAGCAATTCCTTCACTATGGCATTCACTTTGTACTTCCACTTTTTGTAGCATTAGTGTTCTATAAAAAACAATGGGAAGCCGCCTTTTTCATTATGATTTGTACCATGATCATTGATCTGGACCATTTGATAGCCAGTCCCATTTTTGATGTCAACAGATGCAGTATAAACTTTCATCCTCTACATTCTTATATTGCTATTGGCATTTACTTGCTGCTTTTAATTCCTAAAAAAACAAGATTAATAGGCTTGGGATTGGTCATTCATATTATTGCTGACGGTGTCGATTGTGCGTTTATGTAAGAACTCATTAAAATCCCAATGTCAAAGCACCAATTTCAAAATTAAGAATAGTTATTTCTTCAAAAAATAAACTGTTAACTGTGACTATATACTGAAGACTTATTTAAGCGACACATTCGCCATAATTGGATAGTGATCCGAATATTTTTCATCAAAGGTGGTAAAGCTGTTGGTTTTGAAGGCTTCATCGGTTAGAATAAAATCTATGCGTACCGGAAAAAACTTAAAATCGTATGATCTACCGAATCCGTTGCCGGCATCTTTAAAAGCATCATTAAAATCGCCTTTAATCTCTTTATAAACATACGAAAAGGCCGTGTTGTTAAAATCGCCAGTAACGATACTTTTGTATTTACATAAGTTTTTATGAAGTAGAAATAATTCCGCTTGCGATTGCTGCATTTTAAACGTGTTGCCCATACGTTTTAAAAGGCGTTCGGAATCTTCCTTTTTTAAATTTTCGACATTAGCATCGATACGCATAGACTCCAAATGAATATTGTAAATTCTTATGGTATCGCTATCTTTAACAATATCGGCAAAAATGGCGTTGTTAGACGTATGTGGGAATTCAATAGATCCAGAATTCACAATAGGATATTGCGAAAAAATCGCCTGCCCATATTTTGTTTTAGTCCCGGAAAGTTTCTCGAATTTATACCTTAAAAAAGACAGATCGATATTTTCGTGTGGATGATATTCCTGCAAACTTAAAATATCAGGTGATTGCGTTTTTATTAAATCTACAATTTTTGTTTCTATATGGTCTTGGTCAATCCAATTATACAAATTAAATAACCGGACGTTGTAATTCATTATAAAAAGACTGTTCTTATCATCTATTTGTTCAGAAGTAGAAAACGCATATAACGAACCAAACGAAACATAACCTATTAAAAGAATGAGGAAAGACACCAAGAATTGCTTTTTTAGTTTTAATAGCCAATACAAAAAGAATATTAAGTTAAGTACTATTAAAAAAGGTACGGTTAAACTTAAAACAGACAGTATAGCAAATGTTTTAGGTGCTACAAAAGGCAAAAAATAGGATAATAAGAGTAAGGCGGCCGCCACTGAATTTAAGAGAAAAATAATCTTATCAAGAAGCTTCAGCTTTTTCACACGTTTTATATTATTTACCAGCTTTAAATAGAAATTCTTTCTCTTCAGAGGTTAAGCTCTCATAACCACTTTTGCTTATCTTATCAAGAATTAAATCGATGCGCTTTTGGTTATTAAACTTGTTAAATTCATCTTTAGTATAGCCTGCCACTTTAGATTTTCTTTTATGAACCGTTTTTAATGGTGAGGACTTCGATTTTTTAAACAAATTAGCCATAGTATCCATGAAACGTTCGAAACCTTTACCAATATCGTTTCCTTTAAGCAATTGTCTGGCATACAAATAGCCCAAGACTGCGCCACCTAGATGGGCTAGATTACCACCTGCATTTAGCCCAAAAAGCCCAATAGCATCCATAATAACAATAACGACACCAATATACCAAAGCTTTAAATTAAAGGTAAAAAAGCGTAACTCTTTATTTGGCATATAAGCACATAAAAAAATTAAAAGCGCTCTTACTGCCGCCGATGCGCCAACCAATCTTGTGCCTGCATTGAAAAAATCTGGGAACACCGTAAAACCAAACATGAACAGCAGCCCGCCAACGATGGCACCAAGAAAATACACATTCAATGCGAGTTTCTTATTAAACAAATTAAGAAACATGTTTCCTATAACATACAGCCAAAGCATATTAAAGAGTATATGCCAAAAGTCGTAATGCGCAAATGCATAAGTTATAATGGTCCATGGCCTCACAATAAAGTCAAAGAAATCACTGGGCAATTCCAACCAATTCAAACTAGAAGAACCTGCCACCGATCTTTGTAAAACTCGCAATAACAAGCCTAAAATATAAATGGCAACATTAACCGCTATAATCTTCTCCAGGACATTAAGTCGTGCCAGCTTATATTTTACATCTTGCATTAAGCTCATCGATCCCAACGGTTTTTATTGAACTGTGTTTTTTTCCAATACCACATAATCAAAAACCCGGTTAAGGCACCTCCTACGTGAGCCATATAAGCAGTATTGCTAGGACTGAAAAAGGATTGTCCCGTGATACCAGAAATTAAATCTAAAATAATGATCCCTGGAATAAAGTATTTCGCTTTAATAGGAATAGGTAAAAAGATAAGCATCAA
>CAXMOQ010000034.1:8093-18570 GCA_964195015.1 uncultured Flavobacteriaceae bacterium
GGATTCATCATACCAAAGGCTACTAAAATTCCCATAATACAACCTGATGCACCAACCATCGTACTTCTCGCAATAATATTCATATCGAATAAGGCTCCAAAATTTGTAGCATTAATCAAGTTAGCATTAAAATTATATTCCGATAATAGTGGCATCATTTGTTTTTCCAGTAATTCTCCTTTTATAAAGTTTCCATCGCTAGCATCAATCGATATAATCTTATTTAACAATTCGCTACTCATGTTTAAATCGGCTATACCTTGATACGCCGAATAAAAATCAAAATAGTAATACCCTAATTGCAATGCGACGGCACCCAAACCAGCCGATATATAAATGAAGAAAAACTTTTTACCTCCTAAAAATTGTTCCACTGGTGTACCGAACATCCAAAGCGCAAACATATTAAATAAGATATGCGTTGGACCACCATGCATAAACATGTGCGTGATGATTTGCCAAGGCTCAAAGGCTTCGCTTTTTGGGAAATGTAAGGCAAACCAATCGTAAAATAAGGTACCACCTCCTACAGTTAAAGTACCAATAAACATCACCGCGTTGATGATTATTAAATGCTTAACGGTATCTGAAATTCTCATCATATTTTATACAAATTTTTTATCTATTTCATCCACCGTCATGGTAATGAAAGTTGCTTTGTTTGCCGGTGACACATTAGGCTCTTTACAGGCAAATAAGCTATTTACTAAATGCTCTTGTTCCAATTTTGTAAGGGTTTGTCCAGTTTTAACCGCCAAACTTTTTGCCATCGATTTGGCTAACAAATCGGTGGCGCTAAAGTTACTATCTGGCACTTCGTTCTCTACATCATTTATTAATTGCTCCAAAATTAACGCTACTTCGCTTTCCGGAACATTTGCCGGAATACCTGTGATTTCTACCAAGGCATCAGTAACGCTTAAAAATACAAATCCAGTATGTTCCAGGTCTTCCTTTAACTGTTTTATAATAACAATTTCTTGTGGTGAAAAATGAAGTTGTAAAGGAAACAATAACTGCTGACTTACCGCTTCTTTTACCGTAAGATGTTGAAGAAAATTTTCATACAACACACGTTGATGCGCACGATGCTGATCGATAACCAACATACCCGATTTAATGGTATTAACAATATATTTTTTATGAAGCTGATACGTTATAGAAGATTGTTCGATACTTTTATCGTCGTCAAACATAGACGCTGTACTCTCATCACTTTCAAAATGCACTTCGCTAAAATCGTTTTGTGTTTTTGTGCCTTTCGATTCCAGGCCAACATATAAACTTTCCCAGCTCGCAACGGCCTCTTTTCTAAAAGACGATTTACTTGAGTGCATGGCCTTTTCCTCTTGAAACGGATTAAAATGCCTATCCACCTCAATATCTGGTGAGGTAGTACTTTGTGGTTTGTAGTTGTAAGGAGTATCTAAATTAGCATCGTGATCAAAGTCTAAAACCGGTGCGATATTAAACTGCCCTAAACTGTGTTTTACTGCCGAACGTAAAATGGCATACAACGTATGCTCATCGTCAAACTTTATTTCGGTTTTTGTTGGATGGATATTGATATCTATGGTTTGTGGATCGACTGTTAAGTTTAAAAAATAACTCGCATGAGCGCCATCTTTTAACAGACCTTCAAAAGCGGAGGCTATGGCATGATTCAAATAGGCACTTTTAATAAAACGATGATTCACAAAAAAGAACTGTTGGCCTCTTGTCTTTTTGGCATACTCTGGTTTATTTACAAAACCGGAAATTTTAAGCACTTCGGTAAGCTCATTCACAGGTACCAATTTTTCATTGGTCTTACTGCCAAAAATATTAACGATACGTTGTCTATAATTGCTTTGCGGTAAGTTAAAGGTCTCGCTCCCATTATGAAACATCACAAAACTAATATCGGGATGTGTTAAAGCAACACGATGAAACTCATCGATAATATGACGGGTTTCTACGGTATTAGATTTTAAAAAATTACGTCTGGCAGGAATATTAAAAAATAAGTTTTTCACCGAAACCGATGTACCTTTAGGTGTTACAACAACTTCTTGCGTGACGACCTCGCTACCTTCAATAGCAATAAGCGTCCCAACTTCATCCTGTTCCTGTTTGGTCTTTAATTCAACATGCGCAATAGCAGCAATACTGGCTAGTGCTTCGCCACGAAATCCTTTAGTGTCAATTCTAAATAAATCATCGGCCGTACGGATTTTTGATGTGGCATGGCGTTCAAAACTTAATCGCGTATCTGTAACACTCATGCCTTTGCCATCATCGATAACCTGAATCAAGGTTTTACCAGCATCTTTTATAATAAGTTTAATAGCAGTCGCTCCGGCATCAATGGCATTTTCCATGAGCTCTTTTACAACCGATGCAGGGCGTTGTACCACTTCGCCAGCCGCAATTTGGTTGGCTACATGATCTGGTAAAAGTTGAATAATGTCTGCCATGTATTATTTAGGAAAGAAAATAGATAAATCAAAATCGATAATAAACAGGAACAATAAAATCAATACTACCACAATAATTAATATCCTTCGGTTAGCTTCACGATCTGGTGCTTCTTTCATCTCACTCAAAGCAGATTTCACCTTTGTTTTTAAGCCATTATTATTACCTATAGTTTTACGATAGTCATCAAATTTATGTTTTATTTGAAAAGGGCTACCTTCTCCTTTATCATCAAAATGACGCGGTGTGTAACTATACTTTTTGTTTTTACGTAATTTAAAAATCCCCATAATTTCTAGTCTTTAAGTTACATGAATTTAACATCTAATATATACAAAGCTATCAGTAATAGTGCCAAAATCAAAATAAGTAAACGCATTGAAAACCCTCTATTTTTTCGACCTGCATTTAAACCACGAACTTGATTCCATTTGGCCGAAAAATCGCTAGTTCGAGATTCCTTTTCAGAACGATCTCCAAGATCATTTTCTCTATAAGATCGAGGTGTATATTTAAACCGTTTGATTTTTCGTTTCTTTAAAAAACTTGTGTCCAAAGTATGCATAATTGCATGAACTTCAAATGTAATTAAAATACATAGAAATAACGATTCGCTAATGCTAAAAATTGTTAACAAACCAGCTTAAAATTAAATTCCAAAAAAGGCGAATACTAAATTCTAAAAACGAGAAGATAAAATGACTGCTACTAAATTAAGCTCTTTGGCGTAAATCTGCCATTTTTATAGCAGCTACTGCCGCTTCTGTGCCTTTATTACCATGTTTCCCACCAGAACGGTCGATGGCTTGCTGCAGATTATTATCGGTAAGCATACAAAAAATAACAGGTGTTTCATGTAACACATTAAGGTCTTTAATACCCTGTGATACCGCCTCGCAAACAAAATCGAAATGCTTTGTTTCGCCCTGTATAACACTGCCAATACCTATAACAGCATTTACCATTTGCTCTTGCATTTTCTTACAGCCGTAAATTAGCTCGTAACTTCCGGGAACATTCCAACGCACAATATTTTCCGGGATAACGCCGTGTTCGATTAAGGTGTTATAAGCACCTTCAAATAAGCCATCGGTAATAGTATCATTCCACTCTGAAACAACAATCCCAAACCGAAAGTCTTTCGCGTTTGGGATTGAAGCTTTATCGTACTCTGATAAATTTTTATTTACCGTTGCCATGTTTTTTAGTTGCTTGCTTGTGCTTTTCCTATAAACACATCTATCGTAGTGGCTTCAGTAGAACTTGGATAATCGCTTTTAATTCTGTTGAAATACGTTAATGCCTTATCGGCTTTTCCTAATTGTAAAGCTATGGTTCCTGCTTTAAACAAGTACATTGGTGTAGTGTATTCATTATCACGCAATGCCGCAGCTTGCTCGTAGTAATCTAACGCTTCATCTAACTGATTTAATTGTACAAACGCATCGCCAATACCACCTTTTGCGATTGGACCAAGTGCTTCATCATCACTTGAAAAATCACTTAAATGCGTTACTGCATTTTTATAATCTTTTAAATTCAAATACGCCATGCCTGCATAATAACTTGCTAAATTTGCTGTTGGCGTTCCGCTGTGCTCACTTATAATATCCAGCATCCCGTACTTTCCTTCGCCGCCATTTAAAGCAAGGGTGTACAATGAATCTTTCTCAACGCCATTAACGGCTTGGTCAAAATATTTTTGCGCCTGAAACATATCGTTCATCGCTTCACTTTGTGCCGGTTTAGCTATAAATTCTTTATATCCTAAAAATCCTAAAACCACAACAGCAACAAACCCAATGATGATAAAAATATATTTTTGGTTCTTAATAACCCAATCTTCAGTTTTTGATGCTGTTTGATCGAGTGTATCAAATACTTCGGCAGTAGTTGATCCTGCTCCAATATTTTGTTCCTTATCTATTTTATTTTTTGCTCTATTTCCTTTTTTCTTGTACGTTGCCATATATATTATATTAATGCGCCGCAAAAATATAATATTTCTTCAGAACTAAAAGGGTATTTATTTGTTATTTTTCAATAATTTGCACATCCTTTTTATAGAAAAGAAACTCAAAAATAGTTATAGGTTGCTTATTATATGATTTTAAAATCACTTTCATTACTTAATTATAAAAATTTCGATAGTAAATCGTTCACATTCAACGATAAAATAAACTGCATTGTTGGTAACAATGGTATTGGAAAAACCAATGTTCTTGATGCTATTTATCATCTCTCCTTCGGAAAAAGTTATTTTAATCCAGTAGCAACCCAAAATATAAAACATGACGAAGAGTTTTTTGTCATTAACGGCGAGTACAGCAAGCAGGATAAAGTCGAAAAAATTGTAGTAAGCTTAAAACGTGGTCAGAAAAAAATGATCAAACGCAATGCCAAAGCTTACGAACGGTTTAGTGAGCATATTGGCTTTTTACCTTTGGTTATTATTTCGCCAACGGATAGAGATCTTATTACCGAAGGTAGTGATATACGCAGAAAATTTATTGATAGTGTGATTTCACAAAGCGACCGCACCTATTTAACCCATTTAATTAAATACAACAAAATACTGGCACAACGTAATGCGCTATTAAAATACTTTGCCCTTAATCACACCTTTAATGCCGATACGCTGGCTGTTTACAATACGCAATTAACCGATTTCGGTTCTAAACTATTTAAGAAACGAAATACTTTTTTAAAAGAGTTTATCCCCATTTTTAAGGCGCGGTACAAAGTAATAAGCAATGGTAACGAACGCGTGAATTTGGAGTATAAGAGTGATTTGTTTGAAGACTCATTAGACATTTTGCTTGAACGCGCATTACAACGAGACAAAGCATTACAATACACCAGTGTTGGGATTCATAAAGACGATTTAGTATTTAATATAGAAGAACATCCCATTAAAAAGTTTGGGAGTCAAGGTCAACAAAAATCATTTTTAATTGCTTTAAAGTTGGCACAATTCGATTTTATTAAAGCACATAGTGGTGTGAATCCTATTTTATTGCTCGATGATATTTTTGATAAACTCGACGAGCAGCGTGTTTCACAAATAATTAAGTTGGTAGATGATGAAAATTTTGGACAACTTTTTATAAGTGACACCCATGCCGATCGTACCGAAAATGCCGTAAAACAAGTGCATCAATCTTACGAAATTTTTAAGCTATGAGGCCGTTTTTATTTTTATCGTTGATTTTATTATGTAGCAATTGCGCAAAAAATCCAGATGAATATATCGAGTCCCTTAATGGCTATTGGGAAATTGAGAGCGTGACTTTAGCCAATGGTACCGAACGCACTTATACATTTAATGAAACTATAGATTATTTTAGCATCTCTGACAGCCTTAAAGGATTCAGAAAAAAGCTAAAACCAAATTTTAACGGCACTTACGAAACGTCACAAGATGCCGAAATTATAACGCTCAAAATTGAAAACGACAGTTTAAACATATATTATAAAACACCTTTCGATGCCTGGAAAGAAACCGTTTTGTTAGCAAATAAAAACCAGCTTAAAATTATAAACCAGAATAAGGATGTATTTTTATACAAACGATTTACACCTATAAAAATTGACTAATGGCAAAGCGAAACAATGAAAATTTAAGTATTGCAGATGCTCTAAAAGAGTTTGTCGAAACCAACAAATTAGAACAAGGTTTAGATAAGGTTAATGTACAAGACGCTTGGGAAAAATTAATGGGCAATGGCGTTAACCATTATACCACCAGTATTAACTTGCAACGTCAAACCTTATATGTTCAATTAAGTTCCAGCGTTTTACGGGAAGAATTAAGTTACGGTAAAGAAAAAATTATTGACATGCTTAATGAAGAGCTAGGTAAAGCTGTTATTAAAAAACTCGTGCTTCGTTAAGCCCTAAAATTGATATCTAAATAATGAAAAACTTAATTCTAATTACTTTCTTTCTCTTGATTGCAGCAACAACATATTCTCAAGATTTTGATGTTCCTAAAAGCTATTCGTTCGAAAAAGCTAAAGATTATACAGGTCAAAATCACGCAGTTATTAAAGCAGTAGATTGGTTAGAAAATACGCCTCTAACTCAAGATACCTCAAAAAGAAAAGAAGTTAACGCCTTTTTAATGGCATGGTTATCAGGCAGTCCAGATGTTTCAATAGACCTATCTGGAGATATTGTTACGTTTATGGATTGTGGTGATTGCCTTGTGGTTTTTATGGGTGGATGGGCAAAATACGCCTTGGTCAATAAAGATTATAATAATACTTTAAAAGGTAATATCGCCGGTATTGAAAGCACCATTTCGTTTTACCAAAAAAACAAGAATGCCATAGGAAAAACTAAAGCCATCGAAAAATACATCAAACAAAAGGATAAAGGGACTTTGGAAGATTACATTAAATCGAAAATTTAAATGACAAAAAATGAGTTTGTTACAAAATATGGTAGTATCTTTGCGACTTAATAATTTAATATTTTAACAATGAGTAAAGGTACAGTAAAATTTTTCAATGATTCCAAAGGATTTGGATTCATCGTTGAAGATGAGAACAACAAAGAACATTTTGTACACATTTCTGGATTAATCGATGAAATTCGTGAAGGTGATGCAGTAGAATTCGATTTGCAAGAAGGCAAAAAGGGACTGAACGCAGTAAACGTAAAAGTAATCTAAGTATATACTTTAACAATTTACAATGTAGAGCCTATCAATTAATTTGATAGGCTTTTTTTATTACCTTTAGGCTTCATCTTCTAACCATAATACACTAAATATGAAGACTATCACAACCATATTTGCATTCCTCCTCGTATGCTCTTGCCAAAAAAAAGAATCTAAAACTGACTATCTAGGTGTTGTTAATATCACGGTAAGCGGGAATAAAGAAGCGCTTCCATCTTTTGAAAAAGGCCTTTTGCTACTGCATAGTTTTGAATATACCGATGCTAAGGAAGCCTTTACAGAAGCCCAGGAAACCGACCCGGAAATGGCGATGGCCTATTGGGGAGAAGCCATGACGTACAATCATAGCTTATGGAGTGAACAGGATTATGATGACGCTGTTTCGGCGCTTGAAAGATTAAAAAACCAAAAAAACATAAAGGCTGAAACAGCTCTTGAAAAAGATTTTATTAAAGCCGTCGAAATTCTCTACCAACCCAAAACACCCAAAATAGAAAGAGATAAAGCCTATGCCAATTTCATGAAAGGCCTATATGAAAAATATCCCGGCAATCATGAAGTTGCTGCCTTTTACGCTTTATCCTTATTGGGTTCTGTTCCCGAAGGACGGGATGAAACCATATATGGGCAAGGTGCCAATATTGCAAAAGGCATTCTTGAGAAAAATCCGAATCATCCAGGTGCACTCCATTATTTAATCCATTCTTATGATGATCCTGATCATGCCCAACTCGCATTAGATGCCGCCAATTCCTATTCTAAAGTTGCGCCAGATGCAAGCCATGCCTTACACATGCCTTCCCATATTTATTCTGCTTTAGGGATGTGGAACGAATTAGTTTCTTCTAACGAAGACTCCTATCAGGCGAGTTTAAACAGAATGGAGCGAAAAAACCTTGGTAACGATGCGCGTGGATATCATGCTTATCACTGGCTAGAGTACGGTTATTTGCAACAAGGAAAAATTGATGTTGCTAGAACTATGGTATTAGATATGGAAAAATATACTAAAGAAACGCCTTCTTTTAGAGCAAGAGTACATCTGGTATTTCTTAAAGGTACTTTTTTGGTTGAGACCAACCTTTGGAATGATCCCATTGCCGATATTCCTGTTGATGTAGCTAACCTTAATATTTCTATCCAGTCACAGTACAATTTTCTGGAAGGCATGAAAGCTTTTATAAAAGGAGATAAAGAAGTCTTGGACAGCATTATAGTAACAATGAAAAATGATTATGAAAAAGAATCCTTATTAGTATCACTGGACGGCATAAAGGTTTGCTCAAGCACATCAAGAGGTGACGTAACACAAACCGATATTGATGAATCCGAAATCATGCAAATGCAACTCCATGCACTTCGTGCTTGGCTTGATGACGATAAATCATTAACCGAAGAATGGCTTAAGAAATCCGTAGCCCTACAAGAAAGTTTAAGTTTTAGTTATGGTCCGCCTTTTGTTCAAAAACCAACCCATGAGCTGTATGCCGAATGGCTGGCTGAAAATAATCGCATCGAGGAAGCCATTCAACAATATGATCTAACGCTTAAAAGAGCTAAAAACAGAACCATGACATTAAAAGGAAAGGGGAAATTACTAGCAATTAATCAGATTTAGTTATACGATTGTATCAAGTAAAAAATTAATAATAGAATATTGTTAAATAAAACGATATAACACTATATTTGTATCTTAATTATATATAATTTTTTTAAAATGAGTAAAGGTACAGTAAAGTTCTTCAACGATTCTAAAGGATTTGGATTCATCTCGGAAGAAGGCGCAGACAAAGATCATTTTGTACACATTTCTGGATTAATCGATGAAATTCGTGAAGGTGATGTAGTAGAATTTGATTTACAAGAAGGTAAAAAAGGATTGAACGCAGTAAATGTTAAAGTAATTTAATATATACGCTTTAACTTTTTAAGCACAGTAAAAGCCTATCAATTATGATAGGCTTTTTTTATTTTCATCTTTTTTATCAGTTTTTAAAAGGCTGTTTCTTCATATAAGATAAGCTTCTCCAAAGCCATTCTGCAGGGCCATATTTAAAATACTTTAACCAGATTGGGCTATAAATTAATTGCGCTATCCAAATAGCAATAACAACATAATACAATTCATAACGCTGCAGTTTTCCAAACATCCCGAATCCGTAACCTAAAAAGAATGTCGTACAAATTATAGTTTGCATCAAATAATTTGTCAATGCCATTTTCCCTACGGCAGCCAAGGCGTTTTGTAAAAACTTCAAAATTCCCGTTTTAATAAACAGCATAAATAAGCCAATATGACCAAGTGTCGTAAACAATCTCCCTAATTGGTAAGTCTGATCGGCTTTACTCATTTCGATAATATCAAAATCACTATTTAAATTTAACATGGTCTCATAATAGTTTACCGATAGCCCAATGGCATAACCTATTATCATAAGTATGCCATAAAACTTGTATGTACGCTCTCCTTGAAAAATACGCCATTTAAAAAAGGCAATGCCAATAAGCATAAAACTTAAAATATCCCAGACCCAAAACTCATATATTAGTGTAGATTGCATGAATTTATTTACCTTTAAGCGATGATTTACTATAGACCAATAACCTTTTAAGTTTTCTTCATTAGCCTCTGCAACCTGTTCTTTGGTTTTCTTACTTTTTTGTAAATTTTTCCAACCACTAAATGCTTTTTCTTGTTCTTTGGTCAATTCAACATCTTTATTATTTTCCTTAAGTTGTTCGACAACTACACCTTCAGTTCTAGTATTTACATCTTCGTAATACTCATTAACCGACTTTATACTTCCTATACAGAGCAACACTAAACCAGCCATTAATAAATACTTCGGTGCTACGTTACGCAAAGGAAAGAGCATTAACCCAAAAAGTGCATAAGGGTATAAAATATCGCCATACCAAAGCATCAAGTAAACATGAATAATACCAAATAGAAGTAACCAAAGTATGCGACGGTAATATAAATCGGCGACTTGAATACCGCCTCCTTTACTTTCTAATCGTGTAGTTAACAAAATAAAACCTGCTCCAAAAAGCATGGTAAAAAGCCCTCTCATGGTGCCCTCAAAAAGCATGTTGTCCATGATCCAGACTTTTAGATTCCAACCTGTAACGCCTCCCGAATTTGTTGGGTCACCATAGGCAAAAGCAAGGCCAAAGCCCACAATGTTCATTAATAGTATGCCCAATAAGGCAATACCTCGAATAATGTCTAATGAATTAATGCGTTGACCTTGTTCCACAGGACTAAGATCAACAGTTAATTCGTTGGTCATATATTTAAAAGTTAGTTTGTTAGTTCTTTAAAGGTAGTACTTT
>CAXMOQ010000035.1:0-18390 GCA_964195015.1 uncultured Flavobacteriaceae bacterium
TGGTAAAATTAAAGAAGCTCAAGAGGCGCTTGAAGTGCAACAGGAAATTCTATCTAGCCAACAAGACCATGCATTAATCAAAGAAGAAGTCTCTTATGATGATATTGCCGAAGTGGTTGCAAAATGGACAGGAATTCCAGTAACAAAAATGATACAAAGCGAACGTGAAAAACTCCTAAATCTTGAAAAAGAGTTGCACAAACGTGTTGTTGGGCAGGAAGAAGCTATTGTTGCTGTGAGTGATGCTGTACGCAGGAGTCGCGCCGGATTGCAAAATCCGCAAAAACCTATAGGCACCTTTTTATTCCTTGGAACAACAGGTGTAGGTAAAACAGAATTAGCTAAAGCATTGGCCGAATATTTGTTTGATGATGAAAATGCCATGACCAGAATCGATATGAGTGAATACCAAGAACGTCATGCGGTAAGCAGACTAATTGGAGCACCTCCAGGTTATGTAGGTTATGATGAAGGAGGACAACTTACCGAAGCGGTGCGTAGAAAACCGTATTCTGTTGTATTGCTGGACGAAATTGAAAAAGCGCATCCTGATACCTTCAACATTTTATTACAAGTTCTTGATGAAGGCAGATTAACAGATAATAAAGGGCGTATTGCTGACTTTAAGAACACCATTATTATTATGACCTCAAATATGGGAAGTCAGATTATTCAGGAGCGTTTTGAGGCAACAAAAGATATAGATTCAGCTATTGAAGCTGCAAAAGTAGATGTGTTAGCGCTATTAAAACAAAGTGTCCGTCCGGAATTCTTAAATAGAATTGATGATACCATTATGTTTACACCATTAAGCAAAGAAAACATTGTTGCTATTGTTGGATTGCAGTTAAAATCGGTAACCAAAATGATTGCACAACAAGGGATTACATTCGATGCAACTTCTGAAGCTATCGCTTATTTAGCCGAAAAAGGATACAATCCAGAATATGGAGCACGTCCTGTAAAACGTGTGATACAAAAAGAAGTATTAAATAAATTAAGTAAAGAAATACTTGCAGGAAAAGTCACTACAGACAGCATTATACTATTAGATGCTTTCGATGATGAACTAGTGTTTAGAAATCAGAGTGATTTAGTTGCTGGAAAATTGTAACAATTTAAAATATAAACAGTCTTATAGTTGGTTGGTTAGTTGAAAAGCAACGTGAATCTTTAACAAGAGGAACGTTGCTTTTTCTATGAAATCATAAAATTTATTAATGTATTATACCAATTGGTATATTTTATATATATTTGCACCGATGACAACAAAAGCGGAACTTACATCTCAATTTATATTAGAAACAGTCGCCCCCATTTTTAACAAGCATGGTTATTCTGCTACCAGTATGAACGATATTACAAACGCAACCGGTTTAACAAAGGGCGCCATTTATGGTAACTTTAAAAATAAAGAAGATCTTGCTATTGCTGCTTTCAAACTAACCGTAAGAAATCTTTTAAAACGCATTGCCGAACATATTAATTTAAGTGATTCACCAATACAAAAGTTATTTCTAATCTCCGACTTTTATAGAAATTATTATAACTATAGTAAAGAACTTGGCGGTTGCCCCGTTTTAAATATTGGAGTCGACGCCAATAACCAGAACACCTTATTATTAGAAAAAGTAAAAGTTGTCATTGAAAAAATTCAAGACCAAGTGGCAACCATTATCGAAAATGGTATTGAAGCTGGCGAGATTTCAACAGAAATAAATGCCATGCAATATGCAAAGCGTATTGACACGATGATTCAAGGCGCAGTTTTCATGACCTATACCATGGAAGACGAATTTTATTTAAAAGATACCATGAATCAAATTGACCAAATGATACATAACGAACTTAAATTATAATATTTTTTTAATCAATAATATACCTAACGGTATATTATAAATCAACAAAGTAATGACACATTTACCAAAAGTAGTAGAAAGTAAAGCAAAAATCAGATTTCAAGATTGCGATCCTTTTAATCATTTGAATAATGGGAGTTATATTAATTATTTTATGAACCATCGTGAAGACCAACTTATAGAACATTATAATATTGATGTTTATAACATGGCAAAAGCCGAAGGTAAAAGTTGGGTCTCTAATAGTAACCAAATTGCCTATTTAAGGCCTGCCCTATTAATGGAAACTGTAGTTATAGAATCCCAATTAATACATTTTAATGAGAGTGAATTATTAGTGGAAATGCGTATGCTTAATGAAGGTAAAACTCAAGTAAAAGCCATTATCTGGTGCGGCTTTACACATTTTAATCTTCTTAAGCAAAAGCGCGAAGCGCATACAGATGAATTTATGGATTTATTTGAACACATAATTAATCCGGTGCAAGGCGATACATTTGAAGAACGTATCCTTCAAATTAAATCTCAACGAATGAAGGCTTTAGTTGACGGGGCATAACCAAAAATCACTCTAATGGTTTTTATTTCTGAAAACATTCAACTTCAAAAAATAACTATTGAAGACCAACCCAAGTTAACTGTGCTTATGGAGCACATTTATCCGCCGATTTACAAACACCTTTGGGAAAATGAAGATTGCAATTGGTATATAAACCATTTCTATTGTTTAGAAAATTTACAAAAAGAGCTCGATGACGTTGATGCTGATTACTATTTTGTTATTTACAATTCGAAACCTGCCGGAATCATTAGAATACACTATAACAAAGCTTTTAAAGATATGCCAGAAGAATCTTCGGTACAATTGCACAGAATCTTTTTAGGGAGCGAAGCACAAGGAAAAGGTGTTGCTAAACAATTATTTGATTGGGCAGAACAACAGGCAAAACAAAAAGGAAAAACTGCGATGTGGTTAAAAGCCATGGACACGCAACAACAAGCACTTCGGTTTTATGAAAAACAAGGCTACAAGAAAATTGACAAATTACAATTAGACTTCGATTTATTACATGAGCACTTAAGAGGCATGCATGTTTTATGGAAATCTCTAAATAATTGAGTTCGCTATAAATTAATATATTTGATTGTTATCTAATAATTCATAAAATGAAGCACATCATAATTCTTGTTTTTGCGTTACTTTTCACAGCACCTATCTTTTCTCAAAGTAAAGACAATTCAGAAACCTCAACGTATTATTTTATTCGCCATGCAGAAAAAGATCGAAGTGATAAAACCAATAAAGACCCACATCTTATAGAAAAAGGAAAGCAACGCGCCGAACATTGGAACGCCGTTTTTAAAAACATAAAATTTGATGCCGTTTATTCAACAAACTACAATAGAACTAAAGAAACAGCACAGCCTACTGCTATCGTAAATAAAGTGAACCTTACGCTATATCATCCAAATACGAATGTGGTCTCTTTTTTGGAAAGCACCAAAGGAAAAACAGTGCTTATTGTTGGTCATAGCAACACGATACCGCAATTTGTGAATTCTCTTTTAGGCAAGAAGAAATATGATGATATAGACGATAGTAACAATGGCAATCTCTATATAGTCACAATTTCTGGTAGCAGAGAAACTTCAGATATTCTTTTGTCAATAGATTAAGGCGTTTACCTTACAGAGATGTTTTTATTTTCAATTTTAGATAGGAGTTTAAGCTCATTATTTTCAAACATTGTATCTAAACTCAATAAATCAACATTCATGTTTTCTGGCTTGTAATTGTTATAATCTACAAAACGAATCCCGTTTACATAGCGTTCATTATACCCTTCTCTAAAACGAAGATCTATTGTTCTGTCGCTATTATAAGTTAGATATGCCAAATAATCTAATTTGAAATTGTTGACATTAAACCAATACACAAAAACATCTTCAAAATCTTCACCACCGCCATCTTCACTAAACGTCACTTTTATTTTATGGTATTCTTGTCCTTTTATTTCAACCTTATCCAAATAGGTTTTATGCACGGCGTCGTCGTTTAAACCATAGGGCAGAACCACAAAATAATGAACCGAATTTACCGAGCTTGTATACTTTACAGCCATAGTATCGTGAACAGTAAAAGGTTCTTCATTTAAAAATCGGTTATAACCTGCGTTTTTAAGTACGTCTTTAATTGTTCCCAAAGAATCTTGAAACTCACGTTCATACTGAAATTCACCTTGATTTCGAATCGCCTTATAATGTCTGTTTCTAAAATCAAAGTCGATGGTAGAATTTTTAAATCGGTCGTCTCCAGTAACCTCTATGGCTTTATCAACAATGTCGTTAGCAGTAAGTTCTTTTTTGGCTTGCTTACAACCAAAGACAACAATTAACAAGAGTCCAACGATAACATATTTATTCATTCAAATAATTTTAATTCTAGGTCGTAAAACTAACGAATACTTAACGCAAGTATTTAAAAGTTATCTTAAATTATCTACCTTTGGCAACCATGCAAAAAAAGGTTAACATACAAAACAAAAAGGCGCGCTTTCAATACGAAATATTGGACAAGTACACTGCCGGTATTGTATTAACCGGCACCGAAATTAAATCTATTAGAAGCAGTAACGCATCTATTGCCGAAAGCTTTTGTGAGTTTAATGAACAAGGCGAACTCTTTGTGGTCAACATGACCATTGAAGAGTATATTTATGGTACTTATTATAACCATAAACCCAAAGCGACTCGAAAACTCCTCTTAAACAAAAAAGAACTCAAAAAACTTCTTAAAGAAGTTCAAAATACAGGACTCACTATTATTCCTTTACGCTTATTTATCAACGAAAAAGGCTACGCTAAACTTGATATCGCTTTAGCAAAAGGAAAGAAACTTTTTGACAAGCGCGAAACCATTAAAGACCGAGATAACAAGCGTGATCTGGACAGAATAAAAAGGAATTTTAAATAATTTAAGAATCTCTTAACGTAGCAAATCTTGTGTTATTTGTAATTTGCTACAAGGAAATTAAAACTCATCTCATGCAAAAACTACTAACCATTTTCGCATTATGTCTTATATCCATTACGATACAGGCACAAGAAAACACAGATAAATATTTAAACAAAGTACAATCGCTCGATAGCACAATTGAAAGCTTATATGCGGTTATTTCTGGTGAAAAAGGTGTAGCAAGAGACTGGGAATTGATGAAGTATTTATTTCATCCAGATGCCAAATTAATTCCGTCTGGGAAAAACAAAGATGGTGTTTATAGGGCACGTTTTATGACTGCCAATGATTATATTCAAAGCTCTGGACAATGGTTGGTTGACAACGGTTTTTTCGAGAAAGAAATCTATCGCGTCGAAAACACCTTTGGCAATATCACGCAAGTGTTCAGTACGTATGAATCGTTTCACAGTGAAGCAGACTCAACACCATTTATGCGAGGCATCAATAGTATTCAATTACTTAATGATGGCAACCGATGGTGGATCATTAATATTTACTGGACTCAAGAAACCGAAGCTAACCCGATTCCAGAAATCTATTTACCAAAATCGTAGAACTCTACTACAATCATACTGCAAACTGAATACTGAATACTGAATACTGAATACTGAATACTGAATACTGAATACTGAATACTGAATTTAGTTCTTATCCTCTAACAAAGGCACAAAACGGAAGTCTCCAAATTCATGCTTTTCGAACTCCTTAAGACCTTTTCTAATATATAAGGTCATGACTTGCACGTCATCGCCAACAGGAATAACTAGGCGTCCTCCTATTTGCAATTGACCCAATAACGCTTTTGGCACAAAAGGTGCTCCGGCAGTTACAATAATCCCGTCGAAAGGCGCTTCTTCAGCAAAACCTTTATAGCCATCTCCAAAAATGAGTTTCTTGGCAACATAACCTAATGTAGGCAAGAACTTGCTAGTTTTTTTAAACAATTCCAATTGTCTTTCAATACTATATACTTTTGCGCCCAATACACACAATACAGCGGTCTGATAGCCGCTTCCCGTACCAATCTCAAGAATTTTATCGCCTCTTTTTATTTGTAATAGTTCGGTTTGAAAAGCAACCGTATAAGGCTGTGAAATGGTCTGATCGGCAGCAATAGGAAACGCTTTATCCTGATACGCATGATCTAAAAACCCAGAATCCATAAACAAATGTCTTGGTATATCTCCAATGGCTTTTAATACACTTTCATCTTTTATTCCTTTGGTCTTTACTACGTTAACAAGCTGTTGTCGTAATCCTTTATGTTTAAACGTGTCTTTCAATGGTTGCGAAGTTTTTCAGCATAAAATTAATCAAACATTTCAATGCCAAAAGTAATTCATTCAGAATTTATTTTCGTAATTCAAGAATAAAAAATTAATATCAATTAGTGACATTCATATCTTAAATATCTTATTTTTGTTGAAAACAGAAAAGCAATGCTAAACGCTGGTGTTCTTGGTGCTGGTCACTTAGGAAAAATTCATTTAAGACTTCTTAATCAATCTGAAAAATATAATCTCGTTGGCTTTTACGATCCGGATGAAGACAACGCAAAAAGGGTTGAAGCAGAATTTGGTTATAAGTATTTCAATTCTATCGAAAGTCTTGTTGATGCTGTTGACATGGTTGATATTGTAACTCCAACACTATCGCATTACGACTGTGCCAAACAGGCTATTGCTAAAAGCAAACATATTTTTATTGAAAAACCTATAGCGAACACTGTTGAAGAAGCCGAAGATATTAGACAGCTTTTAGCTTCAAATAACTTAAGAGGTCAAGTAGGTCATGTCGAGCGTTTTAATCCTGCGTTTATTGGTGTTAAAAACGATATTAAAAGTCCGATGTTTATTGAGACACATCGCTTGGCAGAATTTAATCCGCGTGGCACCGATGTTCCAGTAGTTTTAGATTTAATGATCCATGATATCGATATCATCTTAAGTGTTGTAAACTCTAAAGTGAGAAAAGTTTCGGCAAGTGGTGTTTCTGTGATTAGTGATACACCAGACATTGCCAATGCACGATTAGAATTCGAAAATGGTTGTGTCGCCAATTTAACAGCGAGTCGAATTTCATTAAAGAATATGCGTAAAACACGTTTTTTTCAAAAGGACGCTTATATTTCAGTTGATTTTTTAGAAAAGAAATGCGAAGTTGTAAAAATGAAAGACGCTCCAGAGCAGCCTGGAGATTTCGATATGATCTTGCAAAATGCCGAAGGTGTAAAAAAGCAAATCTATTTCGATAATCCGGAGATTGCAAATAACAATGCCATTCTGGACGAATTAGAAACCTTTGCAGATGCCATTAATAATAACACACAACCTATTGTAACATTGCATGATGGTACTGAAGCATTGCGTGTTGCAACACAAATAATAAATTGTTTTAACTAAATATAAGATAGAATGAAAAACGTCGCAGTTATAGGCGCTGGAACCATGGGAAATGGTATTGCACATACATTCGCACAAAGCGGATTCAAAGTTCAACTTATCGATGTAAGTGAGAATGCACTAAAAAAAGGCGTAGATACCATATCAAAAAATCTTGATCGTATGGTGGCCAAAGAGAAAATTTCTGAAGCTCAAAAACATGAAACGTTTGCCAACATCACAACCTTTACCAGTATTACCGAAGGTGTAGAATATGCGAGTCTTGTGATTGAAGCTGCTACCGAAAACGTCGATTTAAAGCTAAATATTTTCAGACAACTTGACGAAGCTTGTCCAGAAGACACGATTCTGGCAACCAATACCTCATCCATTTCTATTACACAAATTGCAGCCGTTACCTCAAGACCGGAAATGGTTATTGGGATGCATTTTATGAATCCTGTACCCATTATGAAGTTGGTAGAAATAATTCGCGGTTATAATACCAGTGATGAAATCACAAAACTTATTATGGATATGTCCAGAGCATTAGGAAAAATTCCTGTTGAAGTTAACGACTATCCCGGTTTTGTTGCCAATCGTATTTTAATGCCAATGCTTAACGAGTCTATTGAAACATTATATAATGGCGTTGCCCGTGTGCAAGACATTGATACCGTTATGAAACTGGGTATGGCACATCCAATGGGGCCATTACAATTAGCAGATTTTATTGGTCTAGATATATGCTTATCTATTTTAAATGTGATGTACGAAGGCTTTAAGAACCCAAAATACGCACCGTGTCCTTTATTGGTGAATATGGTACGAGCAGGTAAATTGGGTGTAAAATCTGGCGAAGGATTCTATGATTATTCTGAAAGCAGAAAAGCAGATAAAATTGCTTCACAATTTTTAAAGTAAACAGTTTATGGTAATCAGTGTTCAGTGTTCAGTGTTCAGTGTTCAGTGTTCAGTAAAATTTACAGTTAAATAATGAGATTTCAAGATTTATTAGCTTACCAAAAATCCTTTGCTTTAGCAATGAAAATATATCATGAGTCTAAATCTTTTCCAAAGGAAGAAACATATGCTCTAACTGATCAAATAAGAAGATCGTCTCGAAGTGTTTCAGCTAACATTTCAGAAGCTTATAGAAAAAGGTTGTACCCTAAACATTTCATTAGCAAATTAACGGATAGTGATGCTGAAAATTCTGAAACCCAAACTTGGTTAGAATTCTCTTTACATTGTGATTACATTTCAAAAGATGTTTTTGATGCATTAACTGAAGACAGTAACGAAGTTGGAAAATTAATAAACTACATGATTCAAAATCCCAATAAATTTGGTTCAAACTAGAAGAGAATCAACTGATTACTGAACACTGATTACTGAACACTGATTACTAATAAACATGGCCAAAGTAATTCCATTTAAAGCAGTTCGCCCAACACGAGACAAAGTTAGTCTTGTGGCTTCGCGTTCGTACCAAAGTTATACCCAAGCAGAACTTGAAGCCAGACTGGATTATAATCCGTTTTCATTCTTACATATTGTAAACCCTGGTTATAAATATCATAAAGATATTTCTGGAAAAGACCGCTACACCTTGGTTAGAAATCGATATTTAGAATTTAAAGAGGATCATATTTTTGTGCAGGATGAATCACCGTCTTACTATGTTTATAAAATAGTGAATCGTGAAGGACATATATTTTCAGGGATTATTGCTGCTACGAGTGCTGAAGATTATGAAAATGATGTCATCAAAAAACATGAAGACACAATTGAGTATCGTGACAACATTTTTAAAGACTATTTAAAAACTGTTGGTTTTAATGCAGAACCTGTTCTCCTCACCTATCCAGACAATGACGTTATTGCTGGGATTATTTTAGAAATACAACAAGAACGTGCCGAGTTTGAGTTCACAACAACCTACAGAGACACGCATTACCTCTGGAAGCTGGAGGATGAGAAAACCGTCAATATCATTAAGCAAGAGTTTGAGACCATTAAGACTATTTATATAGCCGATGGTCATCATCGATCTGCTTCATCTTATTTACTTGCAAAAGATTTAAAGTCCGACAATATGACTCACAAAGGCGACGAGGAATACAACTTCTTTATGAGTTATTTAATTCCAGAATACGATTTAAAGATTTATGAGTTTAACCGAATAGTGAAGGATTTAAACGGCTTCACAAAAGAAGAGTTTTTAATACAACTTGACGCCATGTTTCGTATTGAAAACCGCAGCACTGAACTTTATAGACCATCAAAGAAACATCATTTCAGCATGTATCTTGACGGCGAATTTTACTCACTATATTTGCGTAAAAGTAATTATACTTTCAATAATTCCCTAGATGCTTTAGATACGCAGATCCTGTTTAAAACTATACTTGAGCCCATTTTAGGAATTACCGATTTACGTAACGACAAAAGAATAGAATATACACACGGAAAAAACAATTTGGTAACCATTAAGGATAAGGTCGATCATGGCGAATTTGCCGTTGGATTTGGATTGATTCCAATAACCATTGAAGAAATTAAGCACATCGCTGATGATGGTTTAACCATGCCTCCAAAAAGCACCTTTATTGAACCCAAATTAAGAAGTGGTGTAACAATTTATGAGTTTTAAAGCATAGAGATTAAATGAATTCAATAGACATTATTTTATTAAACTTCTCCGAAATTAGAAGACGCAGTATAAAACTTTGGAAAGGGATTCCAAAAGAGAAACTGCATTGGAAACCAGATGACAAAGCATTTTCAATTATAGAAATGATAAGACATGTTCTTGAAGGAGAGCATTTATTCCATATAATTATTGAGAGAAGAGGTGATTTAGGGAATTTTAATTCACCTTGGAAAGCTTTGCCATATAGTGATTTGGATAATGAACTGGAAATTGCCGATAAATTCCGTGAAAGCTTTATCAATATGATTAAAGCGTTATCAGAATCAGATTTAAAAACTATTCGTATTGAGCGCAGTGAAGTTGGACAAAATAAAACGTTAGGAGACTATTTAAACAGAATTGCGTATCATGAGTCCGTACACACAGGGCAAATGCTAAACTACTTAAGAACCGCTGGTATAGACAGACCACAAATCTGGGATTAAATTTTTAAATCAAAAATGGGTATACAACAAAACTTGCTAAATATAAAGGCTTTAATTCCTGAAGGCGTCACTTTAGTCGCAGTCTCTAAAACCAAACCTGTAAACGATATTTTAGAAGCCTACAATGCAGGACAACGTGTATTTGGCGAAAACAAAATACAGGAAATGGTCGAGAAACACGAACAACTTCCTAAAGATATCCAATGGCACATGATAGGTCACGTACAACGCAACAAAGTTAAGTATATGGCGTCTTTTGTGAGTTTAATTCATGGTGTCGATAATTTTAAACTGTTGAAAGAAATAAACAAACAAGGTGAAAATCATGGACGAATTATTAATTGTCTGCTTCAAATAAAAATCGCTGATGAAGATTCTAAATTTGGCATGTCTGCTAGTGAAGCATCAGGAATTTTGAAATCTGAAGAATTTTCAACAATAAAAAACGTTAAGATTATTGGGCTTATGGGAATGGCAACGTTTACCGATAATAAAGAACAAATAAAACAAGAATTCGAATTATTAAAACACACCTTTGATGCATTAAAAAAACTGCAGACTGAAAACTGCAAACTGAAAACTATTTCCATAGGCATGAGTGACGATTTTCAACTGGCAATTGATTGCGGTAGTACCATGGTTCGCATAGGAAGTAGTATCTTTGGCGCTAGGAATTATAATTGATACGTCATTACGAAGGAGTCCCGATAGTTATCGAGACGACTGAAGTAATCTTTTAAATTATATCTCAATTATTATTTTGAATCAATCAACAAACAGATTGCCACTCACGATTTTGCATCGGGATCGCAATGACAACAAAGCTTTTAACTTTTAACTTTTATAAAATCTACGCAATACTCGACATAGAAACCACCGGTGGAAAGTACAATGAAGAAGGTATCACCGAAATTGCTGTGTACAAATATGATGGACACGAGGTTGTCGATCAGTTTATAAGCCTTACCAATCCAGAGCGTGAGATTCAACCTTTTGTCGTAAACCTTACAGGAATAAATAGTAATATGTTACGTAATGCTCCAAAGTTTTATGAGATTGCAAAACGCATTGTCGAAATTACTGAAGACTGTATTCTTGTAGCGCATAATGCAAAATTCGATTACAGGATTCTTCGCACCGAATTTAAACGCCTTGGCTTCGAATATAGCCGTAAAACCCTTTGTACCGTTGAGCTGGCAAAGGATCTCATTCCAGGTCACACTTCCTATAGTTTGGGTAAACTTACCAGAGCTTTGGGAATTCCCGTAAGCGATAGGCACAGGGCTGCTGGAGATGCATTGGCAACGGTTAAACTATTTAAAATTTTAATTGATAAGGATTTAGATAAAAAAATTATTCAAGAGTCTGTTCGGTTAGAGCCAAAATATCAAATAGAACCAAGATTACTTGATATTATTGAAGAACTACCATCTATAACTGGCGTATATTACATGCATAAGGCCGATGGCGAGATTATCTATATCGGCAAAAGTAAAAATATAAAGAAGCGTGTCAATCAGCATTTTACGAGTGATAATCCAAAGTCTAAACGCATTCAGTTGCAAGTCGCAGCAGTTACTTACGAAGATACAGGCAGTGAGCTTGTGGCCCTTTTAAAAGAAAGCGAAGAAATAAAACGAAATAAACCCATTTACAATCGCGCTTTAAAACGAACAACCTTTACGCATGGATTGTTCAGTTTCACCGATGATAATGGCTATCTTAATTTAAAAGTCGCACAAGTTAATGGTAAAGAAACACCCATAACGACCTTCTCTAATTTACAAAGTGCTAAAAGTTTTATTTCCAGAATAACCGATGAGCATAACTTGTGTCAAAAACTAACCGGCGTTTATCCCACAAAAAGTAATTGTTTCAACTATACAATTAAGCAATGTTTTGGTGCCTGTGTAGAAGAAGAAGCATCAAGCAATTACAACCAACGGGCCATAAATATAATAGAAAACCACAGTTTTAAAAACCAGAATATGGTAATTGTAGATCGCGGTAGAGCCTTTGACGAACGCAGTGCCATACTCATAGAAAATGGGGTATTTAAAGGTTACGGCTTTTACAATTTGAATTATCAAATTAATAATATCGAAATTTTGCAATCCATCATTACGCCTATGCCAAACAATAGAGACACCCAGCATATTATTCAAAGTTATTTAAGGCGAAATAAAAGAACTAAAATATTTCAATTGGACGAGCAATCGTGAAAATAGCCAATCTTTTACTACTTTTGAGTTAATGAACAACAAACCCAAACAAAGCTGGAGATTTAAACTACATGAAATCCTTTATGAGGCCGACACATTTTTAGGAAAGTTATTTGATATAGTATTATTTATTGTAATACTTGCCAGTATTGTATTTGTCATGCTGGAAAGTGTAGAAGAAATTGACACCAAATATCATCGTTTTCTTAATGTTGCCGAGTGGGTCATTACCATTCTCTTTACCATTGAATATATTGCAAGAATCGTTGCCGTAAAAAAACCCTTAAAATATATTTTTAGTTTTTATGGTATCATCGATTTATTATCGACCATCCCAAAATATTTGTCTTTAATATTTGTTGGCACACATTCTTTGGTGGCTTTAAGGGCATTGCGGCTTATGCGTGTGTTTCGTATTTTAAAACTGGCGCGCTTTATAGGAGAATCAACTAATTTTGCAAGAGCACTAAAGGTCAGTCGTGTAAAAATATTAGTATTCTTATCCTTTGTATTAATACTTTGTGTGGTTTTGGGGACTGTTATGTATTTGGTAGAAAGCGGAGAAGATAGTGGGTTTACAAGCATTCCAAGAAGCGTCTATTGGGCTATTGTAACGCTAACTACTGTTGGATATGGTGATATTGCCCCTATAACTCCATTGGGGCAATTTATAGCATCGTTAATCATGATTATGGGTTATGCAATTATCGCTATTCCTACAGGTATTGTATCTTCCGAAATGACTAAAACCAGCAGAAGAAAGGTTCAAACCAATACGCAATCTTGCCCAAATTGTTTAGCCGAGAAACATCGTGATAATGCCGAATTTTGCTACGATTGCGGAAAGCGATTAAATGATGAATAAATATCTTATATCCATCGTAGGTCCAACTGCTATTGGTAAAACCAGTTTAAGTATAAAATTGGCGCAACATTTTAATACCGAAATTATTTCGGCAGACTCCAGACAATTTTTTAAAGAGATGCAGATTGGTACAGCGGTGCCAAAGCCTGAAGAATTAGTAGCATCAAAGCATCATTTTATACATCATAAATCTATATACGATAATTACAATGTAGGTGCTTTTGAAAAGGATGCCTTGAAATGTTTGCATAATCTATTTAAAAAGCATGATGTAGTGATTATGGTAGGTGGTTCTGGTTTATATGTTGATGCTGTTACCATAGGATTGGATTATTTCCCGCAAGTCGATTCTGGCATAAGAGAATCCTTAAACAAACAATTAGAAACAAAAGGCATTGCTAAATTGCAGAAACAACTCAAAGTATTAGATCCAGAAACCTATAATAACATTTCTCTCGATAATCCGCATCGTGTTATTAGAGCTTTGGAGGTTTGTATGGGGACAGGACAACCTTATTCGTCTTTTTTAAATAAAGATAAAACGTCGCGTGATTTTAAAACCATTACTATTGGACTTTCTGCCGATCGAGATATTATATACAACCGCATAAACCAACGTGTTGATATAATGATGGATCAAGGCTTATTAGAAGAAGCCAAAGGTTTATTACCTAAACAAGAATTAAACGCCTTAAACACGGTTGGCTACAAAGAACTATTCAATTATTTTAATGGTGAATGGGAACTGGACTTTGCCATTTCTGAAATTAAGAAGAACTCACGCCGCTTTGCAAAACGTCAACTTACTTGGTTTAAAAAAGACCAAAGTATCTTGTGGTTTGATTATGCAACCGAGTCGGAAAAAATAATTAAGGTTCTCGAAGCAACTTTGTAGTTTTAATAGAATTTTAACCGAGTTAATTTTCGAAAGTGCTACTGGACAATTAACTTTACCGTAAATGCGCGTTGCCTATGAAGAAATCTTTACTATTTATACCAGACATTTCGGGGTTTACCAAGTTTGTGCAAAGTACCGAAGTCGAGCATAGTCTTCATGTTATTTCTGAACTATTTGATGTTCTAATTGATGCTAATACCGAAAACTTGCAATTGGCCGAAGTAGAAGGCGATGCTTTATTTTTCTTCAAGAGTGAAAACATTCCATCGCTTGAAAAATTATTAGCTCAAATAGAATCGATGTTTACAGCGTTTTATAGCCATCTTAAATTATTAGAGAAAAACAGAATTTGTCCATGTAATGCATGTGCCACAGCACCAAAATTACAACTTAAGATTATTGCACATTGTGGCGATTTACAGTTTATTACAGTTCAGAATCATAAAAAGCCTTTTGGTTTACAGGTTATTGAAGCACATCGTTTGCTAAAGAATTCAGTAAACAGCAGCAATTATGCACTTATAAGTAGTGACCTTGCTCAAAATATAAAGTTACCTGAAAATTATAAAAGTAAGCACTTCGACTTTAAACAGCAAAATGATACTTACGATGGAAAACAACTGGATTATAACTTTTCCATTGTGGATCAAAACACATTGCAACTAAAACCTTTCACACAAATAAATAAAGTATATTTTGAAAAACCGCCTCGCCTATCGCTTGAAAAAATATTCCCTGTTTCTGCAACGACACTTTTAGAGTACATCACGAACTACACCTATCGCCCACATTGGGTACAAGGTGTTGATGATTTTGAATTTAAGGATAACGAAATTACACGTTTAGGCACAGAACATGTTTGCGTTATTGGTGGGAAACATCTCAACTTTATTACGGTAATCAAAGATGCTAAACCAGAGCAATTAGTTTATGGTGAAATGACTACAAGCCCTTCAGTTGTTGATGAACTCTACCAGTTTTATATTATTACACCATTAACTCAAGGCACCTGTAAACTGGAAATAGAACTTTATTGGAAAGCGAAGTCTCCCATTAAAAAACTGTTGATCTTTTTATTAGTTAAAAAAGCATTCTTAAAGAATACTATAAAAGCTTTGGACAGTTTATATCAATTTGTAAAGAAGCCAAATCAAGTTAATAGTTAACAAAAGAAATCTTAAAACAACGTAATCTGTCCTTCGTCGTCAACATCAAGGTTTTCAGTATCTCCACTTTTTTGAATACCATTTGAAGATGGATCGACTTTTGGGGCTCCTTTAATTCCAGAAGTATTGGTGTTTTCAGAAGTTACTGCCGAAACCTCGGTTTCATCAACCACTTCAATCTCATTGGCTGGTATTTCTTCCGGTGCTTCATAAGGTAAAGATTCCAACAAATTAACCTGCTTTATCTTGTCGGTCGTTAACTGGTTCCCTAATGCTTTAATCCCTTTTACAGCTATAAACTCTTCGAAATTCACTTCCAGATTATCCTTTTGGTCTTTGCCACGTTGTTTTGCAAATACAACTTCTGTGATGGGTCTCCAATCGGTTGAGATAATTTCTAATTGCGAGTTTTGATGCTCGGAAATAAAAACCTCATCCCTATTTTCATTTTCTATTAAAAAGCGTTTCACGTAATAACGTTCCTTCTCGCCATCATAGTAAATAGCTGAAATTGGTTTTTTAGGAATCCACTTTTCAAACACAATCATATCATCATCAAAATGTGTGGTCACTTCTGGGATGATGGTTTTAACAACACCTACTTGCGTGATAATTAAAATTCTGTCTTCACCTCTAAATTCACCAACTAATTCGCCTCTACCGTCTACATTTAAACGCTGTACTGCATCGTCAAACCATATCTTGCGTGGCTTTAAGGTTGAGACACCTTTCTCTTTTAATTCAATACGCTTGACTGAATTTTTAGTAACCAAATTCCCTTTGGATGCGCGCCCTTTAATAGTAACATCGGCAAAATCCAGATCCCATTTCAGTTTTTTAATTTTTCCAGATTGACGCAAAAGTACAGTTACAACCTCGGCTTCTCCATTCGGATTTGCAGAAAAGTACCAGGTTACAGTATTTTTATTGCCATTGGTAAGATCATACTCTTTATCACGTGTTACACCAGTAACCGCAAAACGTTTTATATATGAAGGCCCACCTTTTCCATCGCGATAAATCATATTATAAATGGTGCGTTTGTCTTTCTTTTTAAAGACGGCAACATGTATAATTTCCTTACCAATAAAAGTTTTAGAATCCACTTTGGTTATCATCATTTTACCTTCTTTGGTAAATACAATAACGTCGTCTATATCGCTACAATCGCAAACATATTCGTCGCGTCGCAAAGCCGTTCCAACAAACCCTTCTTCACGATTCACATAAAGTTTTGTGTTACGGATAACCACTTTGGTAGCATCGACATCATCAAAAACACGAATTTCAGTTTTACGCTCTTTGCCTTTGCCATAATCCTTTTTCAATCTTGTGAAATAGGCAATGGCATAATCAATCAAATTTTCTAAATGATGTTTTACTTCGGCTATCTGATCTTCAAGTGCGTCAATTTTTTGTTGTGCTTTATCAATATCAAACTTCGAAATACGCTTGATCCGGATTTCGGTTAAACGTACAATATCATCTTCAGTAATTGTGCGTTTTAAATACTTAATATATGGTTGTAAGCCTTTGTCAATAGCTCGAATAACACCTTCCCAAGTTTCTTCTTCTTCAATATCGCGATAGATTCTATTTTCAATAAAAATACGCTCCAATGAAGCGAAATGCCACTGTTCTTCAAATTCACCGAGTTTAATTTCAAGTTCATTTTTTAAAAGTTGAACTGTATTATCAGTCGAACGGCGTAACATTTCGGAAACACCAACAAACAACGGTCTGTTCTCTTCAATAACACAACCCAAAGGTGAAATTGAATTCTCGCAACTCGTAAATGCATAGAGTGCATCGATGGTTTTATCTGGCGACAATCCTGAAGGTAAATGCACCAAAATCTCGACCTCGGCAGCAGTATTATCTTCAATTTTTTTAATCTTGATCTTACCTTTATCGTTCGCTTTTAAAATAGAATCGATTAATGAGGAGGTCGTGGTACTAAATGGAATTTCGGAAATAACCAAGGTGTTTTTATCACGCTGCGAAATTTTAGCACGTACGCGAACCTTTCCACCACGCAAGCCATCATTATAATTCGTAAAATCTGCAATGCCTGCCGTAGGGAAATCTGGTAAAATTGTAAATCGTTTTCCCTTTAAGTGCTTTATAGAAGCATCAATAAGCTCGATAAAATTATGAGGTAATATTTTGGTTGATAGTCCAACCGCAATCCCTTCGGCACCTTGAGCCAAAAGCAAAGGGAACATTACTGGAAGATTCACGGGTTCTTTACGACGACCATCATAAGAAGCCTGCCATTCTGTGATTTTTGGATTAAAAACAACGTCCAAACCGAATTTAGAAATTCTTGCTTCTATATAACGTGACGCAGCAGCACGATCGCCAGTGAGAATATTTCCCCAGTTTCCTTGGGTATCTATTAACAAATCCTTCTGGCCAATTTGCACCATAGCATCTGCAATACTCGCATCACCATGCGGGTGGTACTGCATCGTATGACCTACAATATTAGCGACTTTATTATAACGACCATCGTCAAGATCCTTCATAGAATGCATGATACGACGCTGCACGGGTTTAAAACCATCTTCAATTGCAGGAACGGCACGCTCTAAAATCACGTAGGATGCATAGTCTAAAAACCAATCTTTATACATTCCGGAAACCCTGGTAATGGTATCTTGATTGTCGTTAGGTTCATTAGTCAAGTCGTCATTCTCTTCTATCATGAATCACTATTTTTTCTATTCTCTTTTATCATTTTTCTTAAAGACTGTCTGATGTATTTACGTTTTTTTCTAGCAACCAAAGTCACGTTAAAACTTGATTTGTTTTTATGTCCGTGCCTGTCGTTTATATA
>CAXMOQ010000036.1:0-18100 GCA_964195015.1 uncultured Flavobacteriaceae bacterium
TTTCTATTTTTGCTGAAACTTAATATCGATAAATGTCATTAAAAAAAGCCACTATTCTAATTCTTATTATTTTACTAATCGATCAGATAAGTAAAGTGTATATTAAAACCCATTTTGAGCTTGGTCAGGATTTTAAAGTTTTCGATTGGTTTAAAATTTATTTTGTCGAGAACAATGGGATGGCTTGGGGAACAAAAATCAGTGATTTTGTGTCGTTCATTTCTGATAGAACGGCTAAAGTTATTTTAACCTTATTTAGAATCGTTGCCATATTTGGTATAGGTTATTGGCTTTACGATACTACCAAAAAGAAAAGTCCGAATGTGTTAATTCTAGCTATTGCACTAATCTTTGCTGGGGCACTTGGTAATATTATTGATTCTGTATTTTATGGCATGTTATTTAATGACAGCCATGGACAAATAGCATCGTTTTTACCATTAGAAGGTGGTTACGATACTTTGCTTCATGGTAGCGTGGTAGACATGTTGTATTTCCCGTTGTGGAAAGGGTATTTGCCGGAGTGGTTACCTTTTTTGGGAGGCGACTATTTTACCTTTTTTGAGCCCGTTTTTAATATTGCCGACATGGCGATAAGTACCGGATTTATTATGCTTATCGTATTTAATAAAAAGGCGTTTCCTAAAAATCAGGAAGAGGTTTAAAAGGAATAAACTTGCTCTGGCGTCACACAATAATCAAGTCTCACATCATTTTTAGAAACATCAATTAAAGTGTTTTCAGCTTTAAAAAAAGACAGGCCTATTTTAATAGTTTCAGGTTTACAGTCTGCTAAAAAACGGTCGTAAAACCCTTTGCCGTAACCAACGCGATGTCCTTGTTTGTCGAAGGCTAAAAGCGGGACAAAAACAACCTCAATTTTGTCTGAAGCGATGGCGATACCATCTACAGGCTCGGGAATGTTATAGCTATTTTTCTTAATAATTGTATTATCGGTTAACAAATAATGCGTCATGGTTCCAGATTTAAAATGACATTTGGAGATGATGATATTTTTATCTTTTCCAGAAAGAATGCTTAAAATATAGTAGGTATTAACTTCGTTGTATTCTTCAATAGATAAAAACACATGATAAAAGGACTGTTCCCAAATAGGGAGTTGCAAAAGCTGATTGGCAATCTGTAAACTTAAATCATCAATGCGATCTAACGTTAATTTGCCACGAAGTGCTTTATACTTTTTTCGTATGTCGGTTTTAGTCATATTAAGTTTATAGAACGGATATGAAAAAATTGCAATGTCTGTTCGAGCGCAGTCGAGAACTTGGGCGTAGCAATATTAAGAGACATCTCGACTGCGCTCAATGTGACTTTTTGGGTTATATTTTGATGGTATTTTTTAAACATTCAACGCTTCAGTTTGGTAGATACATGAAACAAAGCATCTCCTTGATATACTACCGGTGATTCATTTACATTAATGATATAGCCTGTATTTTCCGATTTCACAAAATGATTAAACTTGCCATAAGGATCGGTAATATTACCAATAACGTCGCCGCGTTTTACTTTAGAATTTATAGCGACAGAAGCTTTAAACATCCCTGAATAATTTGCCCGTATCCATTTACTTTCATTTATAAAAACACATTCCTTTTTAGGCGCTGACACTTTAAACTTTGAGTTTAACATATCTAAATGACTTAAAATACGTTTGGCACCATTTACGCCAGTATTTGTAACTGTGTTATCGAAATGGAAAGATTTTCCGCCTTCAAAAAGCAACATGGTTTTCCCTAATTTGTGGCAGGTATTTCGGAAGGATTTATTTACATTTTTGGAATATAACACAAATGGCGCTCCAAAAACTTTAGCTAGAGTATTAAGCTGTTTGTTGTTTTTTACGATGCGTATTTGTGGTGCGTTAAAGCGATCGGAACCACCGGTGTGATAATCGACAATTAAATCGACATGAGGTACAACATGTTTAATTAATTTAGAAGCTACTCGGCTAGCCAGAGAACCATTAGTGCTGCCCGGAAACATGCGGTTTAAATCGCGACCATCAGGGAACTCTCTACTCATGTTTATAAACCCGAAAATATTAATGACGGGAATACAAATAATAGTACCTCTTTTAGGTTTGTTGATGCCTTTTGCAATAAGTTGTCTTACAATTTCCACACCATTAACCTCGTCGCCATGAATACCGGCCGCAAACATAACCGTTGGACCTGGTTTTTTTGAGCGTTCAATTAAAACAGGAACTTCTATAGGTGTTGTTGTATGAAGCCTTGCAACATCTAAACTAACCTCACGACTTCCTCCGAGTTCGATAGTTTCACCAAGAATTTTTAAAATGTCATTGAGTTCTTTTGTCATTTGTTGTGTCTGTTTCGCTCTATATAGGTAATAATGGCTTTTGCAATATTCTTTTCGGTAGCGGCTTCTATGCCTTCAAGACCTGGTGTTGAATTAACCTCCAATACTAAAGGGCCACGTGACGACTCCAGCATATCGACACCACATACAGGAAGTTTTAAAGCACGTGCAGCCTTTAGCGCAGCACGTATTTCATCTTCGGTAAGTTTAATGTAACCTGCGCTACCACCACGATGCAGGTTAGAACGGAATTCGCCTTCTTTGCCTTGTCGTTTCATGGCGCCAATAACTTGGTTGTCCACTATAAAAGCCCTTAAATCGGCACCTTGGGCTTCTTCAATATATTCTTGTACAATGACGCGAGCTTGTAAACCATTAAAAGCTTCAAGAACAGATTCTGCAGCATTCTTATTTTCAGCAAGAACAACACCCAATCCTTGAGTGCCTTCTAAAAGTTTAATAATAACAGGTGTTCCGCCAACATGTTCTATAACCTGCTCAACATCTCTGGAATAATTGGTAAATACGGTTTTTGGCATACCAACACCTACATTTGATAGTCGCTGAAAACTACGCAATTTATCACGTGATCTAATAATGGCATCAGAAGTAACGGTTGTAAAGACATGCATCATTTCGAATTGTCGTACAACAGCACAACCAAAGAACGTTACAGATGCTCCAATTCTTGGAATAATGGCATCGACGTAATCTAAATAACCGTCCTTGTAATAAATGGTTGGTTTCTCTTTTTCAATAATAAGATCGCATTTTAAAGGATCGATCACTTCAATATCATGTCCACGTTTATGTCCTTCTTCAACAAGCCGGTTTGTTGAATATAAATTAGAATTTCGCGAAAGAATGACGATGTTCATTATGAGTACTTTTATGCAAGATACTAAAAAAGGCGAACGAATTTTTACATACTCTAGGATTTAATATACCTTTGAGTATATGAACGAAACGTCCTTACAAATACAATTAAAAACCTTGCCAGATACTCCCGGGGTGTATCAGTATTTTGATGTTGATGGCACCATTATATATATTGGAAAGGCCAAGAATTTAAAAAAACGGGTGAGTTCATATTTTACGAAAACACATGAAAACGGAAAAACCCGAGTCCTTGTAAAAAAAATAACAAGCTTAAAACACATTGTAGTTGCTACAGAGACGGATGCGCTTTTATTGGAAAACAATTTGATTAAAAAGCATCAGCCACGATACAATGTTATGCTTAAAGATGACAAATCGTACCCTTGGATTTGTATTAAAAAGGAACGTTTCCCAAGAGTTTTCTCCACACGTCGTGTGATTAAAGATGGTAGCGCATATTTTGGCCCGTATACGAGCATGAGAACGGTTTCTACTTTGCTTGATTTAATTAAAGGCCTATACCAATTGCGCACTTGTAATTACGATTTGTCTCAAGAAAAAATTGATGCCGGAAAGTATAAAGTGTGTTTAGAGTATCATTTAGGAAATTGTAAAGGTGCGTGCGAAGGCTTTGAAACCGAAGCAGAATATCATGATAACATTAAAGCTATTCGAGAAATTTTAAAAGGAAATTTTAAGGATTCTTTGTCACAGTTTAAAACGCAAATGAAGCAATGCGCCGAGAATATGCATTTTGAAGACGCTCAAAAAATAAAAGAAAAGATTGAAGTGCTTGAAAATTATCAGGCGAAATCCACTATCGTAAATCCCAAGATTAGTAATGTAGACGTGTTTTCTATTATGAGTGATGAAAGTTATGGTTACGTTAACTTTTTACAATTGTCATATGGTTCTATCATTAGATCACATACTTTAGAGATTAAAAAGAAACTGGACGAAACCGATAAGCAACTACTGGAATTGTCCATAATCGAGATCAGACAACGGTTTAATTCAAATTCAGCAGAGATTTATGTGCCCTTTAAAGTAAATTTGGGCGAGGGTGTTAAAGTTACAATTCCGCAACTGGGCGATAAAAAGCACATTTTAGAATTGTCTTTGCGCAATGCCAAATATTACCGAATGGAGCGTTTTAAACAAATAAAATTAACCGACCCAGACCGGCATGTTAATAGAATCATGGCGCAAATGAAAGCCGATTTGCGCTTAAGTGAAGACCCCGTACATATAGAGTGTTTCGATAATTCAAATATTCAAGGAACACATCCCGTGGCAGCTTGCGTGGTATTTAAAAACGGAAAACCAAGTAAGAAAGACTATCGTCATTTCAATATTAAAACGGTGGAAGGACCAGACGATTTCGCATCCATGGAAGAAGTGGTTTACAGGCGCTATAAACGTTTACTTGATGAAGAGCAAGCGTTGCCACAACTTATTATTATAGATGGTGGAAAAGGGCAATTATCGTCCGCAGTAAAAAGTTTAAAACAACTGGATCTAACAGGGAAGATTGCAATCATCGGAATTGCGAAACGTTTAGAAGAATTATTTTATCCAAACGATCCAATTCCACTATATTTAGATAAAAAAAGCGAAACTTTAAAAATCATACAACAGTTACGTAATGAGGCACATCGTTTCGGAATAGAACACCATCGAAATAAACGTAGCAAAAGTGCGTTGAATACAGAACTTGAAACCATTCCAGGCATTGGCGAAAAGACCGTTGTAGCTTTATTAAAGCATTTTAAATCGGCGAAACGTGTTGCCAACGCCAAAGTAGATGAGCTAGAAACTATAGTGGGCGTTTCAAGAGCAGAAAAAATTTATAGTTATTATCATAAAAAATAAATGAAGTACATCCTAATTGCCGTAGCAATTTTAATAAGCATTAAAGGATTTTCTCAAGACATTAAACAAGACGATCTTAAGGTCGGTTTGGTGTTAAGCGGAGGCGGTGCGAAAGGTTTGGCGCATATTGGAGCGCTAAAGGTAATTGACAGTCTGGGGATTCGAGTTGATTATATTGCTGGCACCAGTATGGGTGCTATTATTGGTGCGTTATATGCTTCGGGATATTCAGGAAAACAAATAGATTCAATTTTTAATAAAATTGATTTTGACGATATTTTAAGCGATCATTTACCACGAGCATCAAAAACATTTTATGAACGGGAGAACACCGAAAAGTATGCAGTCATACTGCCTTTCGACGGATTTAAGGTGACGTTGCCTTCTGCATTATCGCGTGGCCAAAACACCTTTAATTTACTTTCAAAATTAACACTTCACGTAAGTGACATTGAAGATTTTAGCCTGCTCCCTATTCCTTTTTTTTGTATCGCTACAAATGTGGAAACAGGGGAAGAGGTTATTCTTGATAAAGGTAATTTAGCACAAGCCATTACTGCGAGTGGCGCGCTCCCAACGTTATTTCAACCTGTACCGATAAACGATCAAATTTTAATTGATGGTGGCGTTGTAAATAACTACCCTATTGATGAGCTCAAGGCAAAAGGACTAGATATTATTATTGGGGTCGATGTTCAAGACGATTTAGCAAATAGAAGCGATTTAACCACGGCTCCAGATATTTTAATTCAAATTAATAATTTCAGGACGATTAATGATATGAAGCTAAAATCTAAAAAAACAGATGTCTATATTAAACCTGATATAAAAGATTTTAATGTGGTTTCGTTTAGTGAAGGCATAGAAATTATTAAAAGAGGAGAAGCTGCTGCTTCAGGGGAAATCGGAAATTTGAAAAGCATTGTTAGCAAACAGATAAAAAAGAAAAACGATCCTGTTCATATTATTGCCAAAGACAGTATTAAAATAAATAGCATTCATATAAGCGGAAATAAAAAATATACGCGATCCTATATATTGGGAAAATTAAAGCTAAAGCCTAATAAGAGGGTAAGTTATAAAGCCTTTAATAAAGGTGTAAACAATCTGATAGCCACTGATAATTTTGAAAGTTTTTTGTATGCGCTAAAACCATCACAATATGATGATGGGTATGATATAGACATTACCCTAAAGGAAACTTCTAAAACGTCATTTATAAAGTTGGGAGTACATTATGACGATTTGTATAAAACGGCTGCCATTGTGAATTTGACAAAAAAACAATTTCTTTTTAAAAATGATGTAGCTTCGTTAGACCTTATTCTAGGTGATAACATACGATATAATTTTGAATACTTCGTTGATAAAGGATTTCACTGGAGTATAGGCCTACGCTCAAGGTTCAACCAGTTTCATAAAAATATTGTAGCGGAGGCGCTGTTGACATTTGAAGAAGCTGAAGCATCTGGGGTAAACAAAATTGATACCGAGTTAGACGATTTTACAAATCAGTTTTATGTTCAAACCCTGTTTAGAAAGGACTTTGCTTTAAGTCTAGGTGCAGAGCTTAAACATTTAGAAATAAGCTCAGAAACCATTTTGGATAGCATTAATGAAAGTGGCAGAATTTTTGAAAATAGCAATTATTTTAGCCTATTTGGTGAGCTTAAGTTAGATACTTATGATAATAAATATTTTCCTAATGAAGGATTTTTGTTTGATGGCGATTTCCATTTGTATTTATATTCTTCCGATTATAATAATAATTTTTCCGAATTTTCTTTAGCAAAGGCTACTATAGGCTTTAGTCATAGTTTTTTTAATAAGTTTTCGGCAAATCTTACAACCCAAGGTGGTTTTAAGATTGGCGAAGATTCTACACCATATTTTGACTTTGTTCTTGGAGGCTATGGCAATAATTTTATTAATAATTTCACATCGTTTTATGGGTACGATTTTATTTCACTTCCAGGTAATAGTTTTGTAAAAGCAACTTTAACATTGGACTATGAGGTTTTAAAAAAACACCATATTATTGTGGCAGGAAATATCGCAAATATTGAAGATAATATTTTTGAATCGGGCGAATGGTTTACCACGCCTGACTATACAGGTTATGCGGTAGGGTATTCGTTAGAAACATTTCTTGGTCCCGTAGAGGCAAAGTATACGTGGTCGCCAGAAACAAAAGAAAGTATCTGGTTTTTTAATTTAGGTTTTTGGTTTTAAATAAATCACAAAATCAAAGTTTTTTACTAATTTTTAATCCAATTTTTATAAAGTAGTTTTATAAATATGAGTATCTCAAAAAAAGTAAATGTATTTAGGCGTTTTTTAATGTGTGCGCTTACTAAAAATATTGGAAATTCGAACGCCATTAAAAATGTTAGCTCAATAAATAAGGCCGAAATTAAACGCGTTTTAATTTGTCGTCCCAATCATAGATTAGGTAATTTACTGCTAATAACACCGCTTATTCAAGAAATATTTACAACATTTCCAGAATGCAAAATAGATTTTTTTGTAAAAGGTGGTTTATCACCAATTTTGTTTAAAAACTACGAAAACACAAATAAAATAATTCAATTACCAAAAAAACCTTTCAGCAATTTAATAAAGTATGTGTCTGTTTGGGTTTCACTTAAAAAACAGCATTACGATCTTGCAGTTAATGTCGATAAAAACTCGTCATCGGGCAAATTATCAACGCAGCTTTCTAATTCTAAATTTAAAGTTTTTGGGGATGCTAATGAGGAGATTCAATTAAAATATAAAGATCACGAGCACATTGCCAAATATCCTATTTATAATTTAAGATATTATTTAAGTCAATTCGGTTTTGAAAACACCAATGTAAATATACCTTTAGTAGATTTAAAATTAACAGATATCGAAATTTTAGAAGGTAATAAAATATTAAAAACCATAGTTGATAACGAAAAATCAACAATTTGTATATTCACTTTTGCAACTGGCGATAAATGCTATTCAGAATCTTGGTGGGAAGAGTTTTATGCAAAATTAATAACCAAATATGAAATCAATTATAATATTATTGAAATTTTACCAGTCGAAAATGTTTCGCAAATAGCATTTAAAGCACCGACGTTTTATAGTAAAGATGTTCGGGAAATAGCCGCTGTAATTGCAAATACCAAAATATTTATTGGTGCCGATAGCGGCATTATGCATTTAGCCAGTGCGTCGTTAACAACAACAATTGGGTTATTTTCTAGTACAAATCAAAATATTTATGAACCTTATGGTAATAACAGTATGGCAATAAACACCAATATTGGTAATACAACCGAATGGATTGAAAAAATAGATAAAAAACTCTCAACTTTTATTCGCTTCTAGTAATTCAAAATATTAGGATCTTCGATGAGGTATGAAACCATTTTGGGCAAATATAAAAAGTAATACAATAATTTATTTGTCAGATGCTTCATCTGGTTTTGTGATCGTATTTTTCTGATTTCTACCTGTTAGATGATCAACCAATTTATGGATAGGGCTTTTATCTTGGGGTTTTAATTTACTAGGTACTGTTGTTAAGCTACCATCGCGAGCTGCCATGTATGCCGGAGACAATATTTCGACACCAGCCTCATTAAATACTTCGAGGATATTTTTATGAATCTCGGAATATATAAATGGCATTTTCTTTGAGTCTTTGGTATGCGCATTCAACTCATAAGACACATAATAATCATCGAGACTAGTTTGATGCACAAAAGGTTTAGGTTCTTTTTCAATTAAATGTGTTTTATTTGCTGCATCCAACAATAATTTATGTGCTACTTGCCATGGTAAATCGTAGCCTAGAGTAATGGTAGTGTGCAAGATAATACTATCTTCTTCATTTTTAGTATAATTAACAATGTTACCTATCAAAATATTGGCATTCGGTATGGTTACGTCTTCGTTTTTTGGAGTGCGAATACGGGTAACAAGAATTGTTTTTTCTATGACATCACCAACAATATTGTCAATCTTAACGCAATCTCCAATTTGGAAAGGCCGCATATATGTAATGACAATCCCTGCGATAATATTTGCAATGGCCGATGTTGAACCAAATGAAATAATGGCTCCAATAAAAATGGAAACCCCTTGAAACGCTGTAGATCCTGAACCTGGTAAATAAGGGAATATCATGACCAAAGACACGGCGTAAATAAAAAGGCTAAAAATTTTACCGGTCGGGTTTGCCCAATCTTTATGAAAATTATTTACTTTGAGCTTACCTAGTTCAATATCCTTGGCAACTTCACGCATTACACGTACAATATAGCGTGCGAAAAACGCAATAATAAAAATGAAAAACATGGACGGAATAAAGTTAATAAAACCATAAACAACATATTTAACAGGTGATGCTATATAACTATAAAACAAGTTAACGAGATGTTCTGCCCAAGGGAAGAAACTAAACATAAATGGAGCCGAAACAAACAGTACAATTGCTATAGTGACTATACGAATAATATTAGACAAGAACACAAATATATTAGCGGTCTTCTTTGGAATTAAATACTTTAATATATTTTGGTTTTTTCTTAAAAAGGTTTTTTCAATTTTAGATAAGCGAATGTTCAACCTTCTAAAAAACCAATTAATAAGTTTAATAATTCCGAGTAAAACAATAAACGTTAAAGTAAAATAGCCCAAACGTTTAAACCATTCCTTGGTTGAAAGCCCTTCAATAGTATCTAAACTTTCTTGTAAACTTGACATTCTGGTTTCAGTCAATTGCAATATTGGCATACCGTTGTTTTTTGCATCGTTTTGAGTTGTTATAAATGCTAATTCGTCGTTGTACAACACTTCAACAAAATCATTCTTATTAACAACATGCAAACTATCCAGAACCGTGTTATAATTTTTAGTTAAGCGGTGCAATCTATCCGAAATTTCTTTCGCTCTTAATGCAACAGGATAGCTGTGGGCAACGTCGCTTAAATAAAATAAGGTGTCAGATTTTAAAATAACCGGTGCAGTAACTAATTTTCCAACATTATGTTTTATTGCTTCGGTGTCATTAGCGCTATTCTGAATACTATCCTGTGCAACTGCAAAAGCCGGGATGAAGATGATGGCTAATAAGAATTTTTTAAATGACATAAATTGAAATCATTTTGAAAGGTTATTATACAAATATATAAATTTGTGTTGTTTGAACATTTTGAAACGTTTTTTATTCTGAATATAGATTAGACAATAATCATAAATTGTAAACATATTTTTACGATATTTGTACCAATATGATGCATTTTTGGGAAGATTTACCGTTACTACTCCATTTTCTTATCAAGAGAAATCCTGAATAAGCAGCATTATCGTATCTTTAGATTAATTTATTTATTTTAAAGTTTGAGCGTGTTTCTAAACGCTTAAACTTCTATACTCTTAAACTAAAAAACAATGCCATTTTATCACAAATTAGGAAGCATTCCACTTAAACGTCATACACAGTTTAGAAAACCAGATGGAAGTTTGTATTACGAGCAACTATTTGGCACTATTGGGTTTGACGGCATGTCAACAAACAGTTACCACGAGCAACGACCAACACAGGTTAAGGCAATAAAAAAACAATACAGTGTAGCACCAAAAATTGCAAAGGCAAACAATATCAAGTCGTATCGTTTTCGAGGCTTTCAAGTACAACCCGAACCTGATTTTTTAGAAAGCCGAAAAACAGTACTAACCAATAGCGACTGTGCCATTATTCTTGCCGCACCAACCGAATCTACTAAAGATTATTTTTATAAAAACACAGATGCTGACGAGCTAATTTTTATCCATAAGGGAACAGGAAAATTACGAACCATGTTGGGGAATCTCGATTTTAAGTATGGCGATTATTTGCTTGTACCAAGGGGCATCATCTATAAAATTGATTTCGATACTGAAGATAATCGCTTATTTATCGTAGAATCTCACAGGCCAATTTATACGCCAAAACGCTATAGAAACTGGTTCGGCCAGTTATTGGAACATTCGCCATTTTGCGAGCGTGATATTCGTCAGCCGCAAGAATTGGAAACCTATAACGAAACTGGCGATTTTCTTATAAAAGTTAAAAAGCAAGGCGACATTATCGAAATGATTTACGCATCACATCCTTTTGATGTGGTTGGTTATGATGGGTATAATTATCCTTATGCATTTTCAATTCATGATTTCGAACCTATAACAGGACGTGTTCATCAACCGCCTCCAGTGCATCAAACCTTTGAAACAGATGCCTTTGTGGTATGTAGTTTTGTGCCACGTTTGTATGATTATCATCCTCAAAGTATTCCAGCACCCTATAATCATAGTAATATTGATAGCGATGAGGTGTTGTATTATGTGGATGGAGATTTTATGAGTCGAAACGATATTGATGTAGGTCATATTTCGCTTCATCCTGCTGGAATACCTCACGGTCCGCATCCTGGAGCCGCAGAGCGCAGTATTGGACAAACTAAAACTGACGAACTTGCTGTTATGGTAGACACTTTTAAACCTTTAATGGTCACAGAAGAAGCTATGAAAATAGCCGATGAAGATTATCATAAATCTTGGTTAGAATAAGCAATCATCCCTGCAAATGGGAAAACCATTTTATAATAAAATCAAGTTTCAATTAATAAGATTCCTGCCTTTACAGGAATAACATAAAATTAAGACAATGGGAAAAGAAGTAAAATCAGTAAACTACGGTTTAGAAAAAATATTTGAAGGTGCGCAAGATTTCCTTCCGCTTTTGGGAACAGACTACGTTGAATTTTATGTCGGCAATGCGAAACAAGCAGCACATTTTTATAAAACAGCATTTGGATTTCAATCCTACGCTTATAAAGGACTGGAAACAGGTTCTAGAGATTCTGTGAGCTATGTTTTAAAACAAGATAAAATACGGTTGATATTAACAACGCCGCTTAATAGTAAATCGCCAATCAATAACCATATTGTAAAACATGGCGATGGTATTAAAGTTATAGCACTTTGGGTTGATGATGCTAGAGATGCTTATGAGCAAACCATAAAGCGCGGCGCCAAATCGTATCTGGAACCCGTTGTTGAGAAAGATGAGCACGGTGAAATCGTAAGAGCTGGGATTTACACCTATGGAGAAACCGTTCACATGTTTGTGGAACGCAAAAACTATCATGGTGCATTTATGCCCGGGTTTCGTGAATGGAAATCGGATTATAACCCAGAACCTGTGGGATTAAAATACATTGATCACATGGTGGGAAATGTAGGTTGGGGCCAAATGAATACTTGGGTAAAATGGTATGAAGATGTGATGGGTTTTGAAAACTTTCTATCGTTTGATGATAAACAAATTCATACGGAGTATTCTGCCTTAATGAGTAAAGTGATGAGTAATGGTAACGGACGCATTAAATTCCCTATAAATGAACCGGCTAAAGCGGCTAAAAAATCTCAAATTGAAGAGTATCTTGATTTTTACGAAGATTCAGGAGTGCAGCATATCGCCGTTGCCACAGATGATATTATAGAAACTGTAGCGCAGCTTAAGGCCAGAGGAATAGAATTTCTTCCGCCACCGCCACAAGCATATTATGATGATATTCCACGTAGATTGGGAGAACATAGGGATATGATGAAAGAAGATATTAAAGAGCTTCAAAAACTATCTATTTTGGTCGATGCCGATGAAGAAGGGTATTTATTGCAAATTTTTACAAAGCCCATTGAAGACAGGCCAACCTTATTCTTTGAAATTATTCAACGTATGGGCGCAAGAGGCTTTGGAGCAGGTAACTTTAAGGCACTTTTCGAATCTATTGAAAGAGAACAAGCCAATAGAGGAACGCTTTAACAAAACTTTATAATTTTATTGGACTAAAAACTCCTTCATTAATATTGATGGAGTTTTTAGTTTTAATACTTTTGGAACAGTAATTGTAAATTCATCAATATAACAATATAAAACATGTTATCGAGTTACATAACAATTACAATAAGCCATGAAAAAAACCCTCTTTATAATTACACTATTTACAATGCAAATTTCTTTTACCCAAGAAGAATCGGCATTCGATGTTGGCGAATGGTTTAAATTTGAAATGAGCTATAGTGGGTTTTTAAAAGCTGGGGAAGCAACACTTATTGTTAATGAGTCAAGTCATAATGACAAAGAAACGTTTCACGTAGTTGGTAAAGGCTGGACAACAGGAGCGATTAAATGGTTTTTTAAAGTCGAAGACAGATATGAAAGCTATTTTGATAGGGAAACCTTAATACCATATAAATTTGTTAGAAATATTGATGAAGGCGGCCACACAAAAGATCTTGAAATAGAGTTCGATCAGTTAAACAACAAGGCTTATGTAAATAATAAAAAGCAAAATAAAAAGTCTGTCGTAGATACCAAACCCAATATCCAGGATATGGTATCTACCTTTTATTATTTGCGAAATAAATTAGATGTTACAAATTTAAAAATTGGAGACGAAGTTATGGTCGATATGTTTTTCGACAGCGAAAATTATGGTTTTAAATTAAAATATTTGGGTGAGGAAACGATTAACACAGAATTTGGTAAAGTCGAATCTTTAAAATTTAGACCGTATGTCATGGCTGGGCGTGTATTTAAGGAAGAAGAAAGTTTAACGCTTTGGGTATCAAAAGACAAAAATAAAGTACCTTTGCGCATCAAAGCCGATTTAGCTATAGGCTCATTACGAGCCGACCTTGAAGCATTTAAGGGCTTAAAACATCCATTCAAAATTGTTGTAGAAAATTAATGAGTTTAGACGAAAATATTGCCAACCAACTTAAAGAAAAATACGATAGTATAGGTCAGGATTTAGGCACACACCTTAAAGGTCTTTTGTATAGTAAACCAATCACATATTGGGATTATATTCAAACCGATGCCCTTTTAAATATTCAAACGCAACGTACCACCTTGCCAGACGAGATGGTGTTTATTATGTACCATCAAATTAATGAGTTGTTATTTAAAATGATTCTGTGGGAAATCGAACAAGTGGCAACAAAGGATAATGTTGATGCAGAATTCTTTTCATCAAAACTTATGCGTATCAGCCGGTATTTCGACATGCTTACATCATCTTTCAATATTATGAGAGAAGGCATGGAGGTCGAACAATACAATAAGTTTAGAACAACCTTAACCCCTGGGAGCGGATTTCAAAGTGCACAATACAGAAAAATTGAATTTGCATCAACAGAGCTTATCAATTTAATAGATAACAGGTTTAGAGAAACCATTGATAGAAATACGCCCTACGAACATGCTTTTGATCATTTATATTGGCAAGCTGCAGGGAAAGATTACAAAACAGGCAAAAAAAGTTATTTATTAACAGCTTTTGAGGAAAAATACAAAGAGGAATTTATTAGATTTACCAAGTTTTATAATACACACAATTTGTGGGCCAAATTTAAAGAGCTTCCACAAGATGTTAAAGAGAACAAAGATTTAATAAATGCCATGCGACATTACGACCATACGGTAAATATTAATTGGGTTATGGCACATTATAATACAGCAAATCATTATTTAAACATTGGTGGTGAAACTGCCGAAGCAACAGGAGGAAGTGAATGGGTAAAATATATGCATCCAAAATATCAAAGACGAATATTTTTTCCGGAATTATGGATCAAAGAGGAATTACGGGATTGGGGAAAAAATGTATAATACTTTGCGCAGCAATATTAAGTATTGTAAGCTGTAAAGAAGAACCGCAAACAAAAATTATCGACGAAATAGCTATTGTAGAACCTATCGATATTTACGAATTCGGGTTTAACTTAAGCAACTATGTGGTTAAAAGAGACACCATTAAAAAAGGCGATAGCTTCGGAAAAATTTTAGAACGAAACCAAATAGGCTATCCTAAAATTTTTCATATTGCCGAAGGTGCTAAAGATAGCTTCGATATCAGGAAATTACAAGTAGGGAAACCCTATACGCTATTGTGTTCAAAAGATTCTCTTCAGGAGCCAAAATGCTTCATATATCAACCGAATAAAGTGGAGTATGTCGTGATTAATTTTCAAGATTCTATTCACGCATATACGAGTAGAAAACCTATAAAATATGTCGAGAAAGAAATATCTGGAGTCATAACAACTAATATTTCGGAAGCTTTAGATGCACAAGGGGTAAGTTTTGTTCTGGCCTATGAAATGTCGGATATTTATGCCTGGACTATCGACTTTTTCAGACTACAAAAAGGTGATCGTTTTAAAGTTATTTATACCGATAAATATATTGATGATAGTATTTATGCAGGAATCGATAATATAAAGGCTGCATATTTTGAACACAAAAAGGAACCTTTTTATGCTTTCGAGTTTGAAACCGATAGTGTGAAAGGAATCAAAGATTATTTTAGTGAGGACGCCAAAAATTTACGTCGCGCATTTTTAAAGGCGCCTGTACAATTTAAACGTATTTCTTCAAGATATAATTTAAGAAGACGGATAGCATATTATGGAAACAAAATCCGACCTCATAAAGGCACCGATTTTGCGGCAAATGTAGGAACACCTATCATGGCAACCGCTAATGGAACTGTTACGGAGTCCAGACGAAAAGGCGGCAACGGGAACTATGTAAAGATTAAGCATAACGCTACATATTCCACACAATATCTTCACATGCAAAAACGTAAAGTAAAAGTAGGTGATTTTGTAAAGCAGGGCGATGTTATTGGCTGGGTTGGCATGACCGGAAATACCGGAGGGCAGCATGTATGTTATCGTTTTTGGAAGAATGGAAAACAAGTCGGCCCTTTTAGGCAAAAATTACCTGAAGCCGAACCGATTTCGGAAGAACTCAAAATAGACTATCTTGAATTTATTCAACCATTAAAAATTCAGTTGGATAATATTCAATTTAAAGATGAAGAATTAGAGGAACAATTAAACGATAATTTAATTACCCAGATTGACTAATGGCATTACCTAGCATAAACCCTACTACAACAAATGCTTGGAAAAAGCTTCAAGAGCATTTTAAAGATATTAAGGATGTTCACATGAAAGATTTGTTTGCTCAAGATAGCGAAAGAGCAAATAAATTCACGATACAGTGGGAAGATTTTTGTGTTGATTATTCAAAGAATAGAATTACCGAAAAAACATTAAATTATCTGCTTCAATTGGCCGATGAGGTAAAGTTAAAAGACGCCATTCAAAGTCAATTTTCAGGCGAGGTCATTAATGAAACTGAAGGCAGAGAAGTTTTGCATACGGCTTTACGTGCTCCGGAATTAGCAACCGTTTTTGTTGATGGCGAAAATATAATACCAGAGATTTACCGCGTAAAACAGAAGATGGAAAGCTTTACAAATGAAGTTGTAAAGGGAGACAGAAAAGGGTTTACAAGAAAAGCATTTACCGATATTGTAAACATTGGTATTGGCGGTTCAGATCTAGGGCCTGCTATGGTTGTAGAATCGCTTCAGTTCTATAAAAATCACTTAAGCACCCATTTTGTAAGTAATGTAGATGGCGACCATGTTAACGAAGTCATTAAAAAGTTAGATCCTGAAACTACGCTTTTCGTTATTGTTTCTAAAACATTCACAACGCAAGAAACGCTCTCCAATGCGAATACGATTAAGGCTTGGTTTTTAAAATCGGCTAGTGAAGTTGATATCGCAAAGCATTTTGTAGCCGTATCCACAAATATTGAAAGTGTTAAATCATTTGGGATTGACGAAGCCAATAACGTTTTCACAATGTGGAATTGGGTTGGCGGACGTTTTTCACTTTGGAGCGCCGTTGGGTTAACCATTAGTTTAGCCGTTGGATATAAACATTTTGAGAGCTTGTTAAAAGGGGCTAATAAAATGGACGAACATTTTAAAAATGAAAAGTTCGACACCAATATTCCTGTGATTTTAGCACTTATAAGCATTTGGTATAACAATTTTTTTAATGCCGAAAGCGAAGCAGTTATTGGCTATTCGCAATACCTAAATCAATTTGCAACCTACTTACAGCAGGGCATTATGGAAAGTAATGGTAAAAGCATCGATAGAAATGGTGAAGCTATAAATTACCAAACAGGGACATTAATTTGGGGCGAACCGGGCACGAATTCACAACATGCCTTTTTTCAATTAATCCATCAAGGCACAAAATTAATTCCTGCCGACTTTATTGGTTTCACAAAGACATTGCACGGCAATCAAGATCATCAGGACAAGCTTATTTCAAATTTTTTAGCCCAAACCGAAGCACTTTTAAACGGGAAGACAGAGGATGAAGTTATTGCAGAAAGCACTCATGCCGATTTAATTCCATTTAAAGTTTTCGAAGGAAACAAACCTACAAATACGCTGTTTATTAAAAAGCTAACACCAGAAAGTTTAGGGAAACTCATAGCCATGTACGAACATAAAATATTTGTTCAAGGCGTGATATGGAATATTTTTAGTTACGACCAGTTTGGTGTCGAGCTAGGCAAACAGTTAGCCTCCAAAATTTTAAAGGAAATTGAGACAAATAGAATATCCCGTCACGATTCTTCTACACAAAATCTTATAAATTTATACAATAGTAATAAGTAGAATTGTTAAAAACTGTTAATAATTAACAGTTTTTAACTTCGAAAACTATTATATATTTATTATTTTCACAGTTGCGATTTATTAACATTTAAATAAACTACTGTTTTTTTAATATGTTAATCTTTGCAAAAATTAATGACTAATCAAAATTAAAAACTAATCTTAATTTATTAAAATGAAAAAAATTACTAGATTTTTATTTTTTGCAGTGCTTACGGTATGTGGGACGACTGCCTTTGCGCAAAGCACGGTAACAGGAGTAACTATTGATCCTCAAACAAATGCTTCCTTACCAGGAGTGAACGTAATCGAGAAAGGCACCTCAAATGGTGTGTCTTCCGACTTTGATGGTAACTTTAGTATAACAACTAGCACGACTGATGCCGTATTATTAGTATCGTATGTTGGCTTTTTAACTAAAGAGA
>CAXMOQ010000037.1:0-17789 GCA_964195015.1 uncultured Flavobacteriaceae bacterium
TCCGCCTATGACGCATTTCGTCTTGCCCGGCGGACATCAAACGGTGTCATTCTGTCACATTGCACGTTGTGTTTGCCGTAGAGCCGAACGTTTAGTAACAGCGCTTAACGACCTAGAACCTATTGAAAACAATGTCCTAATATATTTAAACCGACTATCTGACTACCTTTTTGTGTTGGCACGAAAATTGTCCGATGAGTTGCAGGCAAATGAAATAAAATGGATTCCAAAAAAGAAATAAATTCAATTGTCAAAACGTAGTATTGATAGCTGTATTGCTTCAAAAAACACTTGTAAGATTTAACGTTCTTTTAAATAATGATTAAATAATTCATTTTTTCCTTGCTTGTTTAAACTAAAAAATTATTTTTGCAAAAAATTAAATTGAATTAAAAATGTATTGGACATTAGAATTAGCATCCTATTTAAGTGATGCGCCTTGGCCAGCGACTAAAGACGAGTTAATAGATTACGCTATCAGAACCGGAGCACCTTTAGAAGTTGTTGAAAATTTACAAGCAATAGAAGACGAAGGAGACTCATATGACTCTATTGAAGAAATCTGGTCAGATTATCCAACGGACGAAGACTACCTCTGGAATGAGGACGAGTATTAATAAATCAAAAAAATAGTTAAAAAGTCTCTTTATGAGGCTTTTTTTATGCCCTATCATTAAGAACTCATTTAAACTTTTCGCTCACAAACAAAAAGTTTAAATGAGTTCTATAAAAACAAGATAACAAAATGTATCTTTGAAGGCTTTTAAAAAAGAATCATAAACTGGAATATAAAATACATCAGGTTTATCCCTGATTCAAACATAAAATAAAAAGAAATATGAATTTTTTAAATTCAGTACTTAAAGTATTTGTAGGCGACAAATCCAAACAAGATATCAAAGCCATTTCTCCTTTAGTGGAAAAAATAAAGGCTTTCGAACCAGAGCTTGAAACCCTTTCACATGACGCATTAAGAGCCAAAACAGCATATTTTAAATCGAAAATTGCTGAAGCTACAAAACCATCGGATGAACATATTGCAAAACTTCTGGAGGAAGCAGAAAACACTGAGGATATTGACAGACGAGAAGATATTTATCAGGAAATTGACAAGCTCAAAGATGATGTCTATAATATTATCGAAGAGGTTTTAAACACTATTTTACCGGAAGCCTTTGGCGTAATTAAAGAAACCACAAAACGTTTTGTAAATAATACCTCAATAACGGTTACGGCCAACACCTTTGACAGAGAACTCTCCGGAACAAAAGATTATGTAACGCTGGATGGCGATAGTGCAACTTGGGCAAACTCTTGGGATGCAGCAGGAAAACCCATTACTTGGGATATGGTACATTATGACGTTCAGCTTATTGGTGGTATAGCCTTACACGAAGGGAATATTGCCGAAATGCAAACCGGTGAAGGAAAAACACTCGTGGCTACCCTACCGATGTATTTAAATGCACTTTCTGGTAAAGGCGTACACTTGGTAACTGTAAACGATTATCTGGCAAAACGTGACAGCGCTTGGATGGCTCCTATATTCGAGTTTCATGGTTTAAGTGTGGATTGTATTGATTACCATCAACCCAATTCTGAAGCAAGGAAAAAAGCCTATAACGCCGATATCACCTACGGCACCAATAATGAATTCGGTTTTGACTATTTACGGGATAATATGGCACACGCTCCAGGCGATTTAGTACAACGTCCGCATCATTATGCCATTGTAGATGAAGTCGATTCGGTTTTAGTGGATGATGCCAGAACACCATTGATTATTTCCGGTCCAATTCCACAAGGTGACCGACATGAGTTTAACGAGCTTAAACCAAAAGTTGACGACATTGTTAACGTACAGCGCAAATACCTTGTAGGTGTTTTAGCCGAAGCCAAAAAACTCATTGCTGCTGGTGACACCAAAGAAGGCGGTTTTCAATTGCTTCGGGTTTATAGAGGGATTCCAAAAAACAAAGCACTTATAAAGTTTTTAAGTGAAGAAGGCGTAAAACAATTGCTTCAAAAAACCGAAAACACTTACATGCAGGACAACAACCGCGAAATGCCAAAGGTGGATGCCGAGTTGTACTATGTTATTGAAGAAAAAAATAATCAAATAGAACTTTCCGATAAAGGGATAGAATATCTATCTGGAGTCGATAATCCGGACTTTTTTGTCATGCCGGAAATCGGTCTGGAAATTGCTAAAATTGAAAGCCAAGGTTTATCAAAAGAAAAAGAAGCAGCTCTCAAAGAAGAATTATTCAGAGATTTTGGTATAAAATCTGAACGCATCCATACGCTTAACCAATTACTTAAAGCCTATGCCTTGTTTGAAAAAGACATCCAGTATGTTGTTATGGAAAACAAAGTTATGATTGTTGATGAGCAAACGGGACGTATCATGGATGGGCGTCGTTACAGTGACGGTTTACACCAAGCTATTGAAGCTAAAGAAAATGTGAAAATTGAAGCTGCAACACAAACTTTTGCAACGGTAACACTTCAAAATTACTTTAGAATGTACCGTAAGCTATCCGGTATGACGGGTACAGCGGTAACCGAAGCTGGAGAGTTCTGGGAGATTTACAAATTAGATGTGGTCGAAATTCCTACCAATCGTCCAATTACCAGAGACGACAGACAAGATTTAGTATACAAAACAAAGCGCGAAAAATATAACGCGGTTATTGACGAAGTCACGAAACTTTCACATGAAGGTCGTCCGGTGTTAATAGGAACAACCTCGGTAGAGATTAGTGAATTGCTAGGTAAAATGCTTGCCATTCGAAAAGTACCGCATAATGTATTAAACGCAAAACTTCATAAAAAAGAAGCCGATATTGTTGCCGAAGCCGGACAACCTGGTCAAGTAACTATTGCAACTAATATGGCCGGTCGTGGTACTGATATTAAACTTAGTGATGAAGTTAAAAAAGCAGGTGGTCTCGCCATTGTTGGTACAGAGCGCCATGATTCGCGTCGTGTAGACAGACAATTACGTGGTCGTGCCGGTCGTCAGGGAGATCCGGGAAGTTCACAGTTCTATGTGTCTCTTGAGGATAACTTAATGCGTTTATTTGGTAGTGAACGTATTGCCAAAATGATGGATCGCATGGGATTAAAAGAAGGCGAAGTGATTCAGCATTCCATGATCTCAAAATCTATTGAACGTGCACAGAAAAAGGTTGAAGAAAATAACTTTGGGGTGCGTAAGCGTTTGTTAGAATATGACGATGTCATGAATGCGCAGCGGGAAGTGGTTTACAAACGTCGCCACCATGCGTTATTTGGAGAACGTTTACGTGTCGATTTTGCCAATATGATTTATGATACTTCTGAAGGTATTGCCGAAACGAATAAAGGCGTTAACGACTATAAGAATTTCGAGTTTGAATTGATTCGTTATTTCTCAATGAGCTCCCCTATTTCTGAAGCAGAATTCGGCAAATTATCGGCTCAAGAGATTGCGCCAATAATTTACAAAGCAGCTTTTGATCATTATAAAGGGAAAATGGAACGTAATGCGGAGATAGCATTTCCAGTAATTAAGAATGTATATGAAAATCAACGCGATAAATTCAAACGTATCGTTGTACCATTTACCGATGGCGTAAAAACATTGCAAGTGGTTACCGATCTTGAAAAAGCCTACGAATCAAAGGGCAAGCAGTTAATAACAGATTTCGAAAAAAATATCACACTGGCAATTATTGACGATGCCTGGAAAACGCATCTTCGTAAAATGGATGAGTTAAAGCAATCGGTTCAATTAGCAGTTCATGAACAAAAAGATCCTTTATTAATTTACAAGTTTGAAGCTTTCGAATTATTCAAAGAAGTCATTGGCCAAGTGAACAAAGATGTTATTTCGTTCTTATTTAAAGGTGAATTACCAACCGAGGACACCAATACGATAAGCGAAGCAAGACAAACAAAAAGAAAAGAAAATTTACAAACCCAAAAAGACGAAATCCCTAATTTGGATGAACGTTCCGCTCAAAATAGAGCAGCTGGGAATACACAACGTCAACAGGAGGTAGTAGAGACCATAGTAAGAGACAGACCTAAAATTGGTCGTAATGACCGTGTTACGATAAAACATGTCATGAATGGTGAGAATAGAACCTTAAAATACAAACAAGCAGAACCCTTAATTACCAAAGGTGAATGGGTTTTGGTTGAAGACTAATGGTCATTCATGCAATTTATGCTGTTCCGATAACTATCAGTTGGTTTCAGTAAGTCGAAAATCCATTAATAAAAAAACCCATGCTAAAAGGCATGGGTTTTTTTATCTTTTTATCGAAACAACCGATATATATTCATTTTAACGAAAACTAACGATGGCCATAAGTTGGTTCCAACATTATTTTTTAACTTCACAGTCAGTTTCTTACATCAAAAATAATACCAATTAAGTTTTAAGATGCCGTATAAATAAATTGAATTATTTTTTGATTAATTGAGTTTAAAAATATAAGCATAGCATAGCTACGGTTCTATTTTTAAATGATAAGTAAGCAAAAAAGAAACGGTTTATATGCGACATCTTAAAACTTAATTGGTATAAGTACCTTTTTTCGGTTAGTAGCACCAAATTTAAGAACGAAAAAAATATATATATGACGTCTTTTACTTTTATAAAAAAAGTAGCCATCATTTTTTTGCTTTCCATACTTTTATGTATAGCTTTCGTGCCTACTTCTTTATCTGCTCAAACCATTAGTTTTGGCTCGTCCGGACTGGTTGGTGAGAGTGTCCTAAATCCAACATCTTTAGAGTTCGGACCAGACGACCGATTATATGTTTCGCAACAAAACGGCACTATTTGGGCATTTACTATTGCAAGAGACAATGCTGATATAGGCAGCGGAACCTACACGGTTACCAACACAGAAGAAATTACAATAATTAAAACCGGCATTCCTAACCATGACGATTCCGGCGTCTTAAATCCTGTACAACAGCGTCTCATTACTGGTATTAAGGCTGCTGGAACAGCATTAAATCCAATTTTATATGTAACATCTTCCGACTACTTGATTGGCGGCGGGGGCGCTAGTAATAACGATTCTAATTTAGATACCAACTCAAGTGTGTTATCAAAACTGGAATGGTCCGGTGCTGCATGGATAAAAACCGATTTAGTACGAGGACTTCCACGTTGTGAAGAAAACCATGCCATTAATGGCATAGAAATGTTTCAACGAAGCGGAAACACTTATTTATTGATTACGCAAGGTGGTAATACAAATAAAGGTGCGCCATCCAATAATTTTGCCGGCACTCCGGAGTATTTTTATTCTGCTGCCATGCTCATTGTAAATCTTACGCAACTGGAAGCCATGTCCGTTTATACCGATCCCAGATCTGGCACAAATTACATTTATGACCTGCCAACTTTAAATGATCCAACAAGAACGGATATTGATAATACGCATATAGATTTTCCATATCCTTTAGGGCATCCTATGTATAATGCTATCATAGATCTTGGCGATCCTTTTGGAGGAAATAACAGCTTAAATCAGGCATTTCCAGAAGCTGGAAGTCCAATACAAATTTTCGCCCCGGGATTTAGAAATGCCTACGATGTGGTTGTTACTCAAGGCGGAAAAATATATACCAGTGACAATGGAGGTAATAGTCTTTGGGGTGGATTACCAAAAATTTATCTCGCTGCTGATGATTCTTTCCTGGGCGATGAAAGTACAATAACTTACAATCCGTTAATTCATTATATTAAAAACGAATTTAATGAAAATGGAAGTTCTCTTATTGGCGATACCTTCCACTTTGTTGGTGAAACAACGGATACCAATGGCACCTATTATGGTGGGCATCCAAACCCTATAAATGCATTTCCGTCAAGAGCTGGTGTTATTGCCTACGAGGATATTGCGGGTACATGGACAGCCACTTCTACAAATGATCTGGCATCATTACTTGTGGGTACTTCGGGATATTTTAAATCGTCTTTTACGATTTCAGACTTTCCGGATGACCCTAGATTAGGCGAATTTTTGTTAGACGAACCCATTGGGAGTGCTAAAGTTAATATCATGGATGTAAGAGGCTCTTCAACAAATGGCATTGCAGAGTATACCGCGAGCAATTTTGGCGGTCTAATGCAAGGCAATATCCTTACAGCATCTTTTAATGGCGATATAAACAGATATGTGTTAAATGCCGCCGGTGATACGGTTTTAGAATACGAAGCAATGTTTAGCGGATTTGGAAGTATTCCTCTTGATGTTATAGCGCAAGGTGATACCGATAATTTTCCGGGAACCGTCTGGGCAGTAACTTACGGCTCGAATAGTATCACGGTTTTTGAACCTACTGATATAAATTGTATTCAGCCTGGTGAACCTGACTATGATGCTTTAGCCGATAATGATATGGATGGTTTTACAAACCAGGATGAAATTGATAATAACACGAATATTTGTTCTCAAGGGAGTAAACCTGATGATAATGATGATGATTTTATTTCAGACTTAAATGACGACGACGACGATAATGATGCCATACCGGATGTTAATGATGCCTTTGCAATAGACGCTAATAATGGCACAGCAACAAATCTTCCAATTGATTATCCATTTTGGAATAATAATCCCGGTACAGGAATGTTCGGCTTAGGCTTCACAGGATTAATGTTAGATCCTTCCGGAACTACAGATTATTTAACCCAATTTAATGAAAACGATTTATCTTTTGGTGGTGCCGCCGGCAAGGCGACGGTAGATATCGTATCAGGTGGAGATGCCTATACAATAAATAACGATCAGAATAACGCGTTTCAATTTGGCGTTAATGTAGATTCTAACGCTAATCCGTTTACCATACATTCAAAAGTAGAATCTCCTTTTTTCGGAATCAATGGTTCACAAACTGAACCTGTCGATTTTCAATCTTATGGTATAAGTTGCGGTAATGGTGATCAGGATAACTATTTAAAAGTTGTCGTCATGAACGGACTACTGAACAATGATACTGAACATGGAATTCAAGTTGTTTTAGAAAATGCCGGTACAATAACGACAGATGTTAAATACGATATATCAGGGATTTTAAATGCAAGTGCTGTTCATCTATATATGTCTATTGATCCTGCTGCTAACACGGCACAACCTTTTTATTCAATTGATGATGGTCAAACATTAGTACTGCTAGGTTCGCCGATACTATTACCATCCAACTTTTTAGATGATTCTGACAATAAAGGATTAGCCGTAACGATAATTTCGACCTCCAGAAGTTCAACAACTCCAAGTCCTTTTACTGCGACTTGGGATCTTATAGAAGTTTACGAAAATCAAAATGGAATTCTTTCATTAGATCCAGATCCTTTAGATTTTGGTTTAACACCGGTCAATATTTCGCAACGCACTAAATATGTTACGGTAAGTAACGAAGGTGGCCCTACAGACGATATTATCTCAATTACTGCGTTAAATTTTAGCGGTGCAGACGCTGCTTTATTTTCCAGTACTTTAAATTTACCTGTTAATGTTAATCCGGGATCAAATATCAATATTCCGGTAATATTTACCTCAAATGCCATTTTAGGAGAAAAAACTGCAACCCTTGAAGTTACTCATGATAGTGGTAATTCGCCCGTTTCATTAGCATTAAATGGAGAGTTGACCGATATTTTCACGCCAATAATCCGCATAAACGCTGGTGGTTCTCTGGTATCTTCGACCGATGGCGGCCCGGATTGGGAAGATAATAGTGCATCAGGACTTACAACGGGTGATTCTTATGCAGTAACTGCTGGAACTACATTTACCAATACTGGTGTTTATTATTTTGATAGAGACATATCAATTCCTAGTTACATAGATGAGATAACTTATGAAACCGTAATGAATTATCAACGCGGTGTAGATGAATCATCACCACCAATGATCTTTTCGATGTCACTACCTACTGGTGAATATATTATGAATTTATATTTTGCAAATCTTTATTCTGGCACTAGTGATCCTAATGAGAGAATATTAAGTGTAAATATTGAGGATGAGCGCTACATAGATCTACTAGATCCTTCTGCCGAATATGGACATCGTGTTGCTGGACTTGTTCAAAACAATGTGATAGTTACTGATGGCACATTAGACATTGAATTTATTCGAGAATTGAGTGACCCCATTATAAATGCTATTGAAATTCTAGGATTGCAATATCCAGTAATTCAAGTTGACCCAGTTACAGATCAGGTAAATTGTGAAGGTGAAACTGCTGATTTCACTGTTGCAGCTTCAGGTGGAAACTCTGGTGATAATTTTACTTATGCTATAAGCGGAGAACCCGATGGCGTTCAAATTGAACCTACTAACGGTCTAATTACTGGAATTATTCAAGCGAGTGCCTTAACAGGAGGCACAAATAATGATGGCATTCATGATGTTACGGTTACCGTTTCAAAACCTGGGAGTTCAGATGTTTCTGTTCCATTTACTTGGACTGTAAATGATTGTCACACTCTAGATTTAACTGTATCCTTACAAGGAAGAACAGATCATAGTGGAACCTACTCGATAATTCTATATGAAGTTAGCGATTTGGTAACACCTGCATACAGTTTAAGTGAAACGGCCGATGCTCTTGGTGATATTTTATTGAGTGTTCAAATTGCAGAGGGCGATTATAAACTTTTAGTAAAACACCCTAAATATTTACAACGCCTTAAAACTATAAGTTTAACGGGTAATCAGAATGAAATAGTCCCAGAATTATTGGCCGGTGATTTAAATAATAATAATGAAGTGGATTTTTTTGATTTTAGTAGCTTTGTAAGCACTTATAATCTTAATGAAGGAGATTCAGGTTATATTGAAGAAGCAGATTTTAATAATAACCTAACCATAGACTTTTTAGATTTCAGTATTTTTGTAAGTAATTATTTGGCTACAGGAGATACACAAAACGATTAAAAATATTATATGAAAACATTAAAACAAATAGCGCTGCCCTTATTTTTTCTTTTAGCATTGGCATATTGCAATAAAACCTGGGGACAGACCGTTGATTTAGTTGCCAATGTTGACGCTTCGCCTCCTATAAATATTAATGATACTTTTACCTACACTTTACGAGCGGTTTCAAGTGGAACAGAATATGATGCCGTACAGATCAAAATATTATACAATCCCAGTAAATTACAGTTAAACAATTTTAACCCCAATCCCATTTTTAATCTTGTGATTTTAAGTGACACTGCTGTACCCGGAGAAGTTATATTTACTGCAGGAGCATCCCCTTTTCTTACAACAACCCAGACCATTTTTACAGTTGAATTTGAAGTATTGGATAATACATTACCAATTGTTATAGCCAATGATGCTACATCAACAGTTGCTAGAACTGGATCTAATGTTACAGGCAGTAAAAATGATGTTGATTTTAGCACACTTTCAAATGAGAAGGATGTGTTTAAAAATAGCTTATCAATCTATCCAAATCCTGTAAAGGACGAGTTATTTATTAAAGTAAATCCGTGGGCTTCGGCAATACGTTCAATTACAATTAACACTATTGATGGAAAACTAGTAAGGACCATCGATAATATTAATTCTTATGGCGAGGCTGTATCTGTAGATGTTTCGAATTTAACAACCACTTTATATTTTATGACGGTCACTTCTGATAAAGATTATAAAGCAACCTATAAGTTTTTAGTGAAGAAATAAAATTACTCTAGTTATTATTGCATTACAACGTCACTATATTTCGCATTGATAACAATAGTTTTATCGCTATCTAAATTGCCTGTAGAAAATGTAGATATATTTTTAGTTGAAGTGTTTTTAGGATGCTTTAAATACGATTGCTTCCCTTGATATTGTAAGTTAAATTCGGTAGTACTTGGCAACGAGATAATAACGTCGCTATTTTCTAAAATCAAGTTTAGATTATTAAACGAATCTGAAATTTTGTTGATTTCTAAATTGCCAAAACTCCCATTTATAATGGCGTTTCCAGTTAACTCATCTAAAATTATATTGGATGAATTTGAATCCAGCATTAAGCTATTCACATGCAATATCTTTGCGCTCTCAACATAATTAAGTTTTAATTCACCCAAATTCCATTTGGTTATAAGCACTGGAGAATAAGAAGCATTGATGGAAGTTTCTCTTCCATCAATGCTATTTGCTATTAAAGTGGTATATGCTAAATCAGCCTTTAAATTATGAATTAAAGATACAAACTTAAGTTCGCCATGATTTACATTAACTTTTAGCTTTGCCTTTTTTGGCATCTTTATTTTTATGGTCTTAATAACCTTACTACGTGACTCGTGTAATTTATCTTGCAGATGTTCGCTTCGTCTTACTCTTTCTTCGACGCGTCTTTCAAGGACTTCTTGACGTTCATTTAGTTCTTCTTCTCTGTCGGCATATCTTTCTTCAATAACTTTTGCTCTTTCTTCAATCATTTTAGCCTGTTCTTCCATTCTCTTTTCAAATTCTTCTCCAAACTTTTCACCATATTCTTCACCCCATTTTTCCATATCAACGGTCCATTCCTTATCGAATTTTTTTCCGTATTCCTCGCCCCATTTTTCCATGTCTTTAGAATACTTGTCAAAATCGGTTTTTGCAAATTGCTCTGCCCAAACTTTCATTTGCTCTTTATATTCTTTCCCATATTTTTTTTCATACTCTTGACTCCAGCTTTCCAAGTATTTTTCGCCATCTTTCTTATAGGCGTCAAAATCGAAATTAAAACCGTGAATGCCTTCTGGCAATTCTGGTAATTCTGGTAATTCTGGCATCTCTGGCATTTCTGGCATCTCCGGCATCTCTGGCATTTCTGGCATCTCTGGCATTTCAGGCAAATCGGCCAATTCAAATTGAAATTCATGTAAGGCTTCAAAAGCTTCGTCTTCAGCAAAATTGAATTCCCAATTCCATGATTTATGTAATCCGCCTTGCGTTTCGATGACAATATTATCACCAGACCCTTCAATTTGTACATCCCAATTTTCCAGGACTTCTTGAAGCTCTTCTTTTGTTAGTTCCTTACTTTCAACATAGGCCACCACCTCAACAATATCCTTATTCCACGTATCGATTTCTATATTGGTGTAATTGGTGTTTAAGTTAATGGTAACATCACTATTCGCTTTAATTGATTGTGAAGTTTTCTCTAATTTTTGTTGTGCATTAATTTTAAAAACACATAGTAGGACTAACGCTACTGTTATAAATTTAAACTGTTTCATCTTTTGATTTTTATTGATTTTTAAAAGAACTACGATTGCACTTCTTCATATTTGTTTTCTGAATTATTTAATTCGTATAATTTATCTTTTAAACGATACAATAGGTTTAAACGAAACTTAAGATTATCGATTAAGGCATTAACGGTTTGCTCTTTAGGACCAGACTCTATTAATTCATCAGCCAAACGGTTGTATTCTTTATTCAAATCTTCCAACTTTGCTAAATAACCATCAAAAAGTTCTTTACTTTCCGGCGTGTATTTCATTTTGGATAACTCAAAATTAATGCTCGCCATATAATAGTCTTCTACCTTTTTCAGCTGCGGAGAAACGTCTCCTAATGTTTTGGTAGTGACCGTAGCAACATTGTTTTCTGGAATGACAACGTTCTGATTTAAATTAACCAATTTATAAGCTCCTAACGTTAATCCTATTAACAACACAATACTTGCCGCTATATTTAAAAATGTAAACCCGCTTTTAGAGGAACGTTCCGGTAGTTCTTCGTCTAGCTTTTTCAAAAATCTGGCTTCATGCCCTCTTGGCATTTTATCCTGAATTAATTTTTGATCATTTTTCAATAACTCTCTAATATCTCGTGCCATTTTTTTCAAGTGTTAAAAGTTCTTGTAATTTCACTTTTCCTCTGGATAGTTGTGTGCGTGATGCCACTTCAGAAATATTTAAAATCTCCGAAATCTCTTGATGGTCATAGCCTTCAATTAAATATAACATCACAACATACTTGTACTTATCCGGCAATTTATTAATCGCGTCTTTTACTTCGTTTACAGTAATCGCGTCGTCTACTAACCATTTGTCATCATCATCTGTATCGATCACTTTAAGGTGCGCCTCCTCAAGTTCAACCAAGCGTTCTTTTTTAGATTTTAAAAAGTCGATACTTTTATTAATAACAATACGTTTTAACCAAGCCCCAAAAGTAACTTCAGCCTGATATTGATGGAGTTTAGAAAACGCTTTGATGAAAGCTTCTTGCAAAACATCTTCGGCATCCATATCATCCTTTACAAATCGTTTGGCAACAATATACATCCCGTTGCAGTACTGGTTGTATAACTGCACTTGCGCTTTACGATTGTTTTGCTTGCATTTTTCAATAATGTCAATTTGAAACATGCTTGTTCTACTTTTGGTTTTAAGTTAGTTCGTTTTAAAAGACGATAAAAAAATGGTAGTGTTGCAAAAAGGTACAGTTTTTTTTGAATACTATAACAAAGTGATAGAAATATTCGTTTCAGATTTATAAAATATTACTTTTTAAAGTATCTTTATAACTCAAAATAATTGTAGAAAATGAACAAGTTTTTAAAGTGGTTATTGGCATCTTTATTTGTTATCGCTATTGGTGTGTTTTGTTATTCATATTTTAACGATGGTTTGTTTAAAAAGCCATTGAGTCCTAAAAAAACAGTTAGCATTAAAATAGACGATTTAAAACTGGAAGTATTTTATAATCGTCCATCAAAACGTGGTCGCCAAATTTTTGGTGCATTAGTTCCTTTTAACGAAGTATGGCGAACAGGTGCTAACGAAGCCACTACATTCGAAACGAATAAAGCATTAAAAATAGGAACCGACTCGTTACAGGCTGGCGAATATACGCTTTGGACCATCCCAAACGATACCGTTTGGCATGTTGTTTTTAATTCAAAACAATATTCTTGGGGTGTTGACGAAACCATGAAACCTATGCGCGAACCAGAGTTTGATGTTATTAATCTCACTGTTCCTGTTGAAAAAATCAACACTACCGTTGAGCAATTTACCATCGCTTTTGATAATTCTACAGATAACCTATCTTTAACCATGGCTTGGGATGATGTGAAAATTGTCGTTCCGCTAAAATAGTTAGAAGTTTACAGTTGCAGTATTCCGTTGGCCATATTGAGTTTTTATCTTATAATTTATATTGAGTTCGTGACAAAAAAAAATATAACAAAATCAGCTTTAAAAGAAAAAGAAGGTATTTCTCAATCGGAAATTACAGATTCTCTTGCCATTTCTAAAATTCAAGATAAACGTAAAATACAGCCAAGCACGCAAGAATTAATCGATGGTATTATTAAAGGTAACATGACTTCATTAAGCCGTGCTATTACGCTTATTGAAAGCAATAACATATCCCATCTTGAAAAAGCAAACACTATTATCGAGGCCATTCTTCCATTGGCAAATAATTCCATAAGGATTGGTGTCACAGGTGTTCCAGGCGTTGGCAAAAGCACGTTTATTGAAGCGTTCGGTAAGCATCTTACCAGTTTAGGAGAAAAAGTGGCCGTACTCGCTGTAGACCCTAGTAGTTCATTGACCAAAGGCAGTATTTTAGGTGATAAAACACGCATGGAGGAATTGGTGAAAGATAAAAATGCTTTTATTCGTCCCTCGCCAACGGGTACTTCTCTAGGAGGCGTTGCCCGAAAAACCCGCGAAACCATTATCCTCTGCGAAGCTGCTGGATTCGATACAATAATTATAGAAACTGTTGGTGTTGGTCAAAGTGAAACTGCAGTGCATAGTATGGTAGACTTCTTTTTACTATTAAAACTCGCTGGTGCCGGCGACGAACTTCAAGGCATAAAACGTGGTATTATAGAAATGGCGGATGCCATCATAATTAATAAAGCCGATGGCGATAATATAAAGCGCGCCAAACTTGCTAAAGTAGAATTTAACAGAGCCTTACATCTTTTCCCTGAAAAAGTATCGACTTGGAAACCAAAAGTCTCCTTATGCAGTGCACTGCACAATGAAGGCATTGGTAACATTTGGAATATGATTTTGGAATATATGACGCTGACCAAAGAAAATTCATATTTAGATAGAAAACGTAACGAACAAAATAAATTCTGGCTGTTACAAACTATTGAAGATAAATTAAAGTCCGATTTTTTTAATCGTGAGATTATTAAAAAAGAATTAAAGAAACAATTAAAACGTATTGAAGAACATAAAACAACACCCTTTGCTGCGGCCGAGTATTTATTAGGGTTTAAGACTAAATTGGGTTAATAAACGTTTATAACTTTAATTGCTAAAATTTTATTACGTACTTCAAGATAATTGGTCTTAAGTGAAATTATTTAATCCAATGACCTGTAAATATTCCCATAAACTATTACCACTTTTAGTTGCACTTTTAGTTTTCACAGGCTCTTATGCTCAAAACAAAACTGTTGAAACTTCTGGAGATATATTACTTTTTGCTATGCCGGCAGTGGCATTAGGGACAACACTTATTATTGGAGATAAGGAAGGAACTTGGCAATTTACAAAAGGGTTTTTACTCAATCAGGCAGTAACTTTTGGATTAAAGCTCATTGTGGACAAGCCCAGACCTGATATGAGTAACAATTATTCATTCCCATCGGGGCACACCTCTACAGCATTTCAAAGTGCATCGTTCATTCAACGTCGTTATGGATGGAAGTATGGTATACCTGCCTACGCACTTGCCGGATTTACAGCGTTTACTAGGATTGATGCTAATAAACATGATGGTTGGGATGTATTAGGAGGCATTGTTATTGGTGTAGGCAGTACTTATTTATTTACAACAGCCTATCAAAAAGAACACATAGAACTCACTTTTAATAGTAGTGACGACAACTTTTTACTAGGGTTTAAATACAAGTTTTAAAATAAACAATAGCTTTATAAAAAACTCTCTTTATACCATTCTACTTGACTTTTAACACCTTCTAAAAGCGTTGTTCGTGGATTGTAATTAAGCAACCTTCTTGCTTTATCAATATTAGCCTTGGTTCTTAATTGATCTCCTGCCCGTTTAGGTATAACATTTATTTTTATTTTCTTGCCTAGTACAGTTTCAACGGCTTCTATGCCTTCTTGCGTGGTGTGTTCAACTTCTGTTCCTAAATTAATTATTTCGCCATCTACAAGCAATTCTTTCCCTATAACGCTAACTACACCGTCCACAATATCACCTACATAGGTAAAACTTCGCAGGTGTTTTGCACTACCTTCAAAAAGCGGAAAGGCCTCATTATTAAAACCACAGGCAATGAGTTTAGTATACATTTTTTCGGGACGCTCTCTGGGACCAATCACTGAATATAATCGTAACGAACATGACTTTATTTGCTTTTCTCTGCTCTTTTGAAGTACCAGCTGTTCTGCTGCTAATTTTGTAACACCATAATGCGATGCCGGTTTTGGTTCAAAATCTTCAGGGAAAGTTGCTTCTAGCCCATATATTGAAGAAGTTCCAATATTAACAAACAACTTCAGATTTTCACATTGTAATGCATAATCTACCAAGTTTTTTGTGGCGATAATGTTATTGCTAAAATAATCTTCGAAAGTTGATGTTGTCGATATCCCCGGTTGAGCAGCAAAATGAAAAATATACGCTATACCCTTTGGAAGAGCATTTATCAAATCGTCGTAACGTAGATCTAAATTTATAACAGAAACACCTTTGTCTACAAGTGCTTTTTTATTCAATTCTTTAAGTTCCAAACTGTAATAGGGTGAAAAATTATCAATCCCAATAACATCATGTCCTAGGTTTTGTAAACGCTCTGCGGTATGCGATCCGATAAAACCAGTTGCTCCGGTAACCAAAATTCTCATAAAAAAATGTATCTATTACAAAGAAACATTATTTTTTTAAATTTTCCTTTCTATATAAAAGAATACATTTGTAACACTAATTGTTAGTTTATGAGTTACCAATTTACGATTATTGTCCCAGTTTATAACGAAAAAGATAATTTATTACGTGTTGAAAAAGAATTGCTTTCCTATATAAAAATAGCAACCAAAACCACCAAAATTTTATTCGTAAATGATGGCTCAAACGATGAGAGCCAAGAATTAATTGAAGCCATTTGTAGTAGAAATTCAGATTTTAGCTTTATCAACTTTAAAGAAAATAGAGGATTAAGTGCGGCTATAAAAGCTGGTTTTGATTATACCGATACAGCATTAGTGGGTTATATAGATTCCGATTTACAAACTACGCCTTCAGATTTTAATTTGTTATTAGATCATATTGATGCATTTGATTTGGTAACAGGCGTTCGATCGAATCGTAAAGATTCGTTTGTAAAAAATATGTCTTCAAAAATCGCCAATGGCATCCGTAGAAGTTTTACACATGACGGCATGGACGATACCGGTTGCCCGTTAAAAGTAATTAAAACATCCAGTGCCAAACGTATCCCGATGTTTAAGGGACTGCATCGTTTTTTACCAGCTATGGTTTTACTTCAAAATGGCAAGATAAAACAAGTGCCGGTTCAACATTTTCCGCGACTTGCCGGGCAGGCAAAATTTGGTCTATGGCATAGACTTCTTGGACCTTTTACAGATTGTTTTGTTTATTTATGGATAAAAAAAAGGTATATTAACTACGAAATCATAAAACATGAATGAAGCCTTTAGCGAATAATTTAGAATTAGAGCTACAAGAAAAATTTAAGATCGCTATTATATTATTGCCGAAATTATAAGAACAACCTTATGATAAATTTAATATTGTTTATGAATTTAATTCACTTCACGGCTGTTCTTTGCAAACCCAATCTTGCTGATAAATAAGTGTTCAATTTATAAAATCCGAAACCGGATAAAGCGCCAAAGGTCATTCCGCAGATAATATCCAAAGGAAAATGCACCCCAACATAAATTCTGCTATAGGCGACAGTTGCACTCCAAAACAGTAAAATAAATATTAAATTTTTATAATAAGGTCTTAATAACATGCTTCCTAAAACGGCTGCTGCCATTGAGTTTGAAGCATGTCCAGAGAAAAAACCATAACGTCCGCAACGCTTGGCAATAAATCGCATGTTCTCCATAATACCATCTGTGCCACAAGGCCGCAATCGTTCAAAACCACGTTTAAATACATTGGTAATTTGGTCGGTAAACGTAATCATTAGAGCAATTAAAACAACAAGAAGTAATAATCGTTTTAATCCGAAGTTTTTATATATAAGATATAGCAATAAAGCATACAATGGTATAAACGTGAGCTTGTTTGTAATTACCAACCAAAGCCCATCCCAAGGTTTGGAGCCCAAATTGTTTAGAAATAAGAATAGTTCTTTATCGTACTGTAATAATTGGTCTATCATAAAAAATAAAATTACGTCATTGCGAGAAGCCTTTTTGGTGACGTGGCAATCTCACGATTTTAAGTATCTATTAAAATTCAACTAAACAAATAACAGATAGCCACGACTTTATTTTCAAAAAGTCTCGCTATAACAAATAATTTACGCATCGTATCTTGCTACTTCCCTATCGTAAAAAGCTGTGGCTTGTTTAATTAGATTTTCAGTCTCTAGTTCAAGCTCCTTTTGGTCTTGCGCATCAAAATCTTCAAACCAATCCACCTCATCGTTTTCCAGATTAATAATAAACCTTGGAAACTCTGTATGAACAACAAAAATTGCATCCGGGTAATCAGTATTATCACCAATTAAAAACTTTGGAAACTCCATTATGTGATATTTTGTTTTTGCGAAATTAAGCGTTTTGTTAGATAATTGAA
>CAXMOQ010000038.1:0-17724 GCA_964195015.1 uncultured Flavobacteriaceae bacterium
AGCAATAATTCCTGGTCGTGGTATCGCAAAACGATTTAAAGATGATGCTTACGATTATCCAGTTGCCGAAGCGTATTTGTCATACACACCTGCGAAGTTTATTAATATTCAATTTGGACATGGAAAGAATTTTATAGGTGATGGTTACCGCTCCTTATTTTTTAGTGATGTGGCAAGCCCGCATCCATTTTTAAAATTGAACACGAAGTTCTGGAAGATTAAATATACCAATACTTGGACCTGGCTAAAAGATGTTAGGCCAGAAGTGGTTGAGGACGATGCCTTCTTATCAAAATATATGGCGAATCATTATTTGAGCTGGAATGTGTCAAAACGCTTGAATATTGGTTTGTTCGAATCGGTGATTTGGGACAATAGCAACAACCGCGGCTTCGACATTAACTACCTAAACCCAATTATATTTTTTAGAGCCATTGAGTTCGAAACAGGCCAAGGTTCAGGAAATGCAATCGTGGGTATCTCATCAAAATACAAATGGAATGATAATATAAACTTATATGGACAATTTATTTTGGACGAATTCTCTTTAAGTGATATTACGGGAGGCGATAAAAGTTGGAAAAATAAGTTTGGATACCAACTTGGGGTAAAATACTTTAATGCCTTTAAGATGAAGAATTTAATGCTTCAGGCCGAGTATAATAGGGTAAGACCTTATACCTATTCGCATAATACGATAGTATTAAATTATGGAAATACCAACCAGTCTATGGCGCATCTTTGGGGTGCTAACTTTAGTGAGTTTATCCTTATTGGGCGTTATCATTATAAGCGTTGGTTTGCCAATGCTAAAATGATCTTTGGTATGCGAGGTTTGGATTTTGATGATGGCACAGACAATTTTAGTTACGGTGGGGATATTTATAGAGACTACAACGACAGACCAAGCGATACCGGAATAGAAGTCGGGCAAGGCAATAAAACCAATACCTTTTACACCAATTTACAGGCAGGTTATTTAATCAATCCTGCAACAAATTTAAAGCTGTTTGTAGATGTTAGCTACAGAAACTTTAACCCGGAAGCCGAAACGGTTACGACCTTTAAAAACAGTTCGGTCTGGTTTAATATTGGTTTAAGAACCGATTTGTTTAACTGGTATTTTGATTTTTAGTCGAGTATTATTTCAAACTCTTATAAAACGTTCTCCGTATTTTTTCAGAAGTAATAAAAGCCCAACTGTATCCTAAATCATCGTATGTTTTAGTGATGGATGTATTTGCTGCAACTTCATCTTCGGTTTTGCCAGATTTAATTTCGGCTATAACATTCGCTTTAAGCACCTCTAACATGCTTAAGAAAAATTGATATTCCTTTTTATTGGACAATTTTCCATGACCGGGAATAATTTTCGTGTCATCATTAATGAGCATCAAACTTTTTTTCACAGCTTCAATATAACCGTTAACTGTACCGCCCGAACTTAAATCGATATAAGGATACATGCCGTTAAAATAGATGTCTCCTGTATGAAGTACATTACTTTATTAAAATATAGCAAGGCATCACCATCGGTATGTGCCGTATCAACATGAAAAACAGCAATCTGCTCGCCATTAATAAACAGATTTAATTTGTCATTAAATGTAATAACAGGAAGTGCATCTTTAGATTTATCATTTTTAAGGCGTTTTCTAACATTATCATGCGAAATAATGGTGGCGCCAAGTTTTGACAGATTTTCATTGCCACCAGTGTGATCGCCATGATGATGCGTATTGACTAAAAATTTAATGGGTTTATCACTAATGGACTTAATAGCAGAAATTATCATGGGTGTCATATCTGGGTACTGATCGTCAATAACAAACACACCATCGTCTCCAACCGAAACACCAATATTGCCGCCTTGGCCTATAAACATATAGACATGGTCAGATAATTTAAGGGTTTCAATAATAACGTCTTGGTCTTGAGCGCAAGTTATACAGGTTATAGAAAAAATAATTAGGGAGCAGAGCGTTTTCAAAGTTTTCATGATTCCAAAATCAAAAAAGTTAGTAGTTTATAAAAATACAACATCTTAATGAAACATTGTTTTGAAAAGTTCCAAAGCAATACATTCAAAATAATTAGTAGGATCTCTATTATACAAATTTACATTTAAAAAGCATTGCTCAAATTGCATGAATAAAGTATCTTTGCAACCGCATAATTAATGCGTCAAAGCAAACAGCACATTGGGTAGGGTACAAACGTCTTCAATAAAACATTCAATAATTTCAGATTTTAAAGAGATTACCAAAATGCGCTTGGCGTTAAGCGTTGTGTTTTCTTCGCTTGCCGGTTATTTATTAGGCGTGGATACAGTCGATTTTAAAACACTCATACTTTTAGCAATTGGTGGCTATTTTATGGTTGGTGCGTCAAATGCATTCAATCAAATCATTGAAAAAGATTTGGATGCGCTTATGGATCGCACCAAGAACCGACCAATTCCAGCAGGACGCATGTCTGTGAATACTGCCTTTGCCATTGCTTCAATTTTTACCATTTCCGGGATCGTAATTTTGTATGTTATCAATCCGAAAACCGCCATGTTTGGTGCGATATCAATCTTTTTATATACCAGTGTTTACACACCTTTAAAAACAAGAACGCCATTGGCTGTGTTTGTAGGCGCTATTCCTGGTGCAATTCCTTTTATGTTGGGTTGGGTTGCCGCAACGGACGATTTTGGTATTGAGCCAGGCACGCTGTTTATGATTCAGTTTTTTTGGCAGTTCCCACATTTTTGGGCAATAGGTTGGTTTTTATTTGAAGACTATAAAAAAGGAGGCTTTTTTATGTTGCCAACAGGGAAACAAGACAAAGGGACGGCGGTTCAAACAATCATGTATACCGTTTGGACGCTATTGGTTTCCATAATCCCAGTTTTTGGATTTACCGGAAAACTGCATCTATCCGTAGTCGCTGCAATCATCGTTTTTATTTTAGGATTAGGGATGCTGTATTATGCTGTTCAACTATTTAAAAAAATGACTACACAAGCTGCAAAACAACTCATGCTGGCAAGTGTATCTTACATAACATTACTTCAAATTGTTTATGTAGTCGATAAATTTATACGATAACCATGGATTTAACACAAGGTACTTTAGAAGAAAAGAATAACAGAGCAAAGAAAATGATGCTCTGGTTTGGTATTATTTCGCTTATCATGTCGTTTGCAGCATGGACCAGTGCCTTTATTGTAAGTAGTACAAGACCCGACTGGTTAAATGATTTTCAATTGCCTGATGCCTTTATTGTAAGCACAATAGTGATTTTAATTAGCAGTGTAACACTTATACTAGCAAAACGCGCTTTAAAAAAGAACAGCAGACAGACAACTACCGTCTGGTTATTCATGACCTTAATACTTGGTATTGTTTTTATATACAATCAGTTTTCGGGCTTTCAACAAATCATTGATTCGGGATATAATTTTACAGGGCCAACAAGCAATGTGACTATGTCCTACATATATGTTATTGCATTAGTGCATATTTTACATGTTATGGTGGCCTTAATTTGTTTGTTGGTAGTAATTTATAATTATTTTAAACAAAAGTATAATGCTACAAAAATGCTTGGTTTTGAACTTGCGGCAACCTTTTGGCATTTTGTAGATGTACTATGGTTATACCTCTTTTTGTTTTTATATTTCATTAGATAAATAAATTGATTATTTTTGTGCAACTTTTAAAAACTAAACGCTATATATGAGTACTACAGTGGCAAATACTGGAACAGGAGGCAAAGCTTGGGGAGGCGGAAATCAGCCTCTTAAATCAAGTTATGGTAAAATGATGATGTGGTTTTTCATTGTTTCAGATGCCTTAACATTCTCTGGGTTTTTAGCATCCTACGGATTTTCAAGATTTAAGTTTATAGACTCTTGGCCAATTGCCGATGAGGTATTTACTCATGTTCCTTTTTTACACGGACAAGAAATGCCAATGATTTATGTGGCATTCATGACCTTTGTACTTATTATGTCGTCGGTAACAATGGTACTTGCTGTTGATGCCGGACATCATTTAAACAAAGCCAAAGTTACATTTTACATGTTCTTGACCATTATTGGTGGTTTAATTTTCGTTGGTTCTCAAGCTTGGGAATGGGCAACATTTATTAAGGGTGATTATGGTGCTATTCAAACAAAAGGTGGCAACATTTTACAGTTTGGAGAGTATGTAGATCATGAAGGCGAACAAGCTTTTAAGCGTGTTGCTTTAAGAGATTTTGCTGTAGCTGAAGAAAAATATAGAAGCGAGCATGAAAGAAAGAATGGGCTTTGGTTTGTACAGGAAGGCACATTACCAACCTATACTGTTGATGAAGTTATAACAGGTTTTGAAGCGCACAGCAATGTTTTAGTAAGAACTCAAATTATTGATGAGCATGGCGAAAAGACCGTGTTGTCAAGAGGTGCATCATTAAAACAACTAAAAGATAATGCGAAAGCAGTTGTTGAAGGTGCGAATTTAGAAGTAAACGAATACGGGACACCATTGTTCGCCGACTTCTTTTTCTTTATTACAGGGTTTCACGGATTCCACGTTTTTTCGGGAGTCATCATTAATATCATTATTTTCTTTAATGTTATTTTAGGCACTTACGAAAAAAGAAGAAGCTACGAAATGGTAGAGAAAGTAGGACTGTATTGGCATTTTGTAGATTTAGTTTGGGTATTTGTATTTACATTCTTTTATCTTGTTTAATAAACATAATTTAGTTAAAAATGGCACACGCACATAAATTAGAAATATTTAGAGGCTTAATTAAATTTAAGTCAATTACTCAAAAAATTTGGGGTGTTTTAATTTTACTTTCCATAATTACCGTTATTGAAGTGGCTTTTGGGATTTACAAACCTGAATCTTTGATGGCCAAATTTGTAGGGATGAAAATGTTAAACTGGATATTCATCTTATTAACCATTGTAAAGGCTTATTATATTACATGGGATTTCATGCATATGAGAGACGAAACCGCAGGTTTACAGCGTATGGTAGTCTGGACGGCTATTTTCTTAATCTGTTATTTGGTGTTTATTCTGCTTCAAGAAGGCGGTTATATTGAAAGCGTTTATACCAACGGATTTATAAAACGGGATTTTTAATAGGAAACACCTAGCATTGTCTAAGTGTTAAACATATATAAATGGACGGTTTTTTAAACCGTCTTTTTTATTTTTACACCATGAAAATTAAGCAACTAAAAAGAAACCTTGTCCTCGGAATTTTGTTCTTCCTTCCAGTAGTATTTTTATTATTTTTATATCCTTCTACTCATAATTACAACCCACTTGATATTGTAAAGGACGATGTATTTGAGTTAGATAATTTTACTCCAGATGGCAATGATTCTATCGTTTTAGAAAATCATTTAACGGTGTTGGGATTTTTCGGAAAAGTACCGATAAAAAATCTTATTGCGGCATCAAATTTAAAAGAATTGGTTTACGATAAATTTAAGGGCTTTAAAAAATTTCAAATCGTTATTGTTCTGCCAGAAGGAACACAAAGCGAGGCTAAACAATTAAGAAGAGAAATTAGCCAATACGAAGAGCTTAAATACTGGCACTTTGTATTTGGGCAAGCCGAAGCTATTCATAGAGTTTACAATAGTTTTAATTCAAATAATTTATTGGATAACAATTTAAGTTCTGATTATGTTTTTATTGTAGATAAAGATTTAAGCCAAAGAGGACGTATTGATGATAGAACTGATGGTGAATTACAAAAGGAAGCTCCAATTTACAATTTAAACGCTTACAACTGTATTGAAGTCGCCGAAATTAAGAACAAAATGAGTGAAGATCTACGCATTTTATTTACAGAATATAGACAAAAACGAAAAGGTAATTTTGATTCTTCATCCAGAAGAGATAAAAATTTAAAAGAAGAAGCGAATTAAATACAGTTTTTTGTCCTTGGAAATATCGATAGTTATCATCAAGGAATTTAAGAAAAATATTTGTGAATTCGTGGTAAATTAATTTTAACAAGATGAGCAAAACTAATTATTCATATATAGGGATTTCATTTATCATTTTGGTCTTTGGAATTATTTTTGTTCCAAGAATTATCGATAGAATATCAGATAAGGATATTACCAGAGAAGAGAGCAGAAGCGAAGGTATAACCAAGAAAATTGCTAAAAAATCTGATTTGGCGTTTATCAATATAAATGGAGAACCTAAAAAAGTTCCAGAATTCAGTTTTACCAATCAAGATGGTGAAACGATTTCGAATGAAGATTACGAAGGGAAAGTGTATGTCATTGAATTCTTTTTCACAACCTGTCCGACCATTTGCCCAAGAATGAGTGCTAATTTGGTGCAAATTCAAAATACATTTACTGGATTTAAAGATTTTGGTGTGGCATCATTTACCATTAATCCCGAATATGACACTCCAGAAATTTTAAAAGCTTATGCCAAACATTACGGAATGACAAATCCGAATTGGAATTTACTTACAGGAAGTCAAGACGCAATATACGAATTGGCGAATACAGGATTTAATTTATATACTGCTGAAAATGATGAGGTAGAAGGCGGTTTTGAACATTCAGGAAATTTCGCTTTAATTGATAAAAACGGATTTATACGTTCCAGAGTTGTTACTGGTAATCCTATTATTTTTTACAACGGCATGATCTCGGAAACTGAAAAAATTGATGATGATGGTCAAGAGCAACAAATTAGTATGTTAAAAGAAGATATTAAAAAATTACTTAATGAGTAAACCGAAAGCTACCGATGAAGAAAAAAAGTACAACAAATGGATTGTTGTATTGTCAATTCTTATCCCATTAATAGTGGTTGTATTATTCGGTGTAAAAATTCCAAATGTAGAACCCTTAATGTTTTTGCCACCAATTTACGCAGGCATCAATGCGATAACGGCTTTGGTTTTAATTCTTGCCTATGTTGCTATCAAGAAGAAAAAGATATCACTTCATAAACGGCTAATGACAAGTGCTATAATGCTATCGGCTCTTTTTTTAATCATGTACGTTGCCTATCACATGACCAGTGACTCCACAAAATTTGGTGGCGAAGGCGTTATTAAATACATATATTATTTTATTTTAATAACGCATATTTTATTGTCAATCATTGTCATTCCATTTGTACTTATAACGTATGTAAGAGCAATAACTAATAATATAGAGAAGCATAAAAAAATTGCCAGGATAACATTTCCATTGTGGTTATATGTCGCCATTTCGGGTGTTTTGGTTTATATATTAATTTCGCCGTATTACTAACCTGAAAGGTTTTAAATACCCTGTAGGTTTAAGACAAATAAAAATGAAGCAAAAAATAATCTTTTTTCTTTTTTTCTTTTTCTTTTTTCTTCGAACCAATGCACAATGTGCCATGTGTCGGGCGGTTTTAGAAAGTGAAGAAGGACAAAGTACAGCCAAAGGAATCAATGACGGCATAATTTACTTAATGGCGATACCTTATATTCTTATTGGAGGCATTGGCTATTTCATTTATATAAAATATTATAGAACTAAAAAACAAGAGTAAATTTTATCTCCAATTCATGTAACAAAAAGAACTTTTTAAAGTCCTATTGTTTTAATAAGGCATATTCTTTAGTATGTAACACTTTGCTGTTTAAACAGACATATGGATAGACATTAATCAGATTATGAAAAAACTAGTTATATTATTTATTGTTTTATTCGGAATGGCCTCACAAGCCCAAATAAAAAAATGGACACTTTCGGAATGTGTCGCTTATGCTTTAGAAAATAACATTACTATTAAGCAAAGTGTATTAGATTTAAAAGAGACAACCATAAATAAAAAGGATGCTGTTGGAAATTTCTTTCCTTCATTTAATGCTGCTGCTTCCCATTCTTGGAATATTGGTTTAAATATTGATCCTGTATCAAATACTAATGTCAACGCAACCACACAAACCACCTCTGGAGGGATTAGTTCAAGTGTCGATATTTATAAAGGAAGACAAAACGTCCATCAGTTGCACCGTTCTAATTTGCAAATTCTAGCAAGTCAATATCAATTAGACGATATTAAAGATGACATTTCTCTATTTGTAGCGAATTCGTTTTTACAAATTTTATTTAATAAGGAACAGTTGAAAGTATTGCAGTCACAGCAAGAAATTTCAAATCAAGAATTAAAACGCACTAATGATTTAGTTGATGCTGGATCATTACCAAAAGGTGATATCCTTGAGATACATGCCACTATGGCATCGCAAGAACAGCAAATTGTGATTGCCGAAAACGCTATATTAATTTCTAAAATTAATTTAGCTCAGATCATGTTAATTGATGATTATGGGAATTTTGATATTGATAATTCACAATACGAAGTGCCACCAACATCAATATTAAATGAATCCCCCGGAACGATTATTGAGAAAGCAAAAGAAACAAGGAACGTAATAAAAATTGCCCAAGCAAATGTTGAAATCGCAGAAGATAATTTAAAGATCTTTAAAGGAGGATTAATGCCGAGTTTAAGTGGGTTCTATAGTTTTGATACGCGATATTTTAACACAGAATTACAGGATCTCCCTAGTTTCTCTGATCAAATTTCGGAGAATAAAGGACACTCTTTAGGCCTACAACTTAATGTGCCAATCTTTAACGGTTTTTCATTAGGGAACAATGTTAAAAGAAATGAGGTCAATCTAGAACGTTCTAAAAACCAATTAGCCCAGGCCAGTATCGATCTTGAAACTAACGTTTACCAAGCATTTAACGATACTAAAGGGGCTTTAAAAGCTTACGAGGCAGCACAAAAATCATTGGATGCTAGAGAGGAAGCTTTTAAATATTCACAAGAGCGTTATAATGTGGGATTATTAAATGCCTTCGATTATAGTCAGTCGCAAAACCGATTTAAGATAGCGCAAAGTGAAGTAGTTCGTACGAAATACGACTATATATTTAAACTTAAAGTCTTGGAGTTTTATTTCGGAATTCCCATAACAGATATAAACTAACAAAAATGAGTAAGAAAACACTAATTATAATTGTTTCAACAGTTGTTGTAGTATTAATCCTTTTAATTGTTGGTAAAAAGGCCGGATGGTTTGGCGATCACGGGAGCTTTAAAGAAGTATATGCAAAAAAAATTGAACGGATTGACATTATTGAAAAGGTTTCTGCAACGGGTAAAATTCAACCAGAATTGGAAGTTTTAATTACCAGTGATGTGTCAGGTGAAATTATTGAACTTAACGTAGTAGAAGGTCAGCAAGTAGTAAAAGGAGATCTTTTATTAAGAATCAACCCAGACATTTATCAATCAAGTTTTAATCGCTCTCAAGCAACATTGCAAAACGTAAAAGCAGGTTTAACCCTTGCCGAAGCATCATTAAAAGAAGCTAAGGCCAATTATGAAAGAAACAAACAATTGTTTGATAAGGGGATTATTTCAAAAGCCGATTGGGACAAAGTCGTATCATCCTTTGAAATTGCACAGGCAAATCAACAATCTGCCTACTATGCTGTTCAAAGTTCTAGTGCATCCTTAAATGAAGCTCGTGATTATTTGAACAGAACTAATGTTCATGCACCAATATCTGGAACTATTTCTAAATTGGATGCCGAAATAGGTAATCGTGCCCTTGGGACACAGCAGTTTATGGGAAGTGAGATTTTACGAATCGCAAATTTGAATAACATGGAAGTTGAAGTAGATGTTAATGAAAATGATATAGTCAAAGTTCAGATTGGAGATTCCACGATTGTTGAAGTAGACGCTTATCAAAAAAAAGTATTTAAAGGATTAGTGACAGAAATTGCTAATTCCGCCGATGGTGTTTTAACAGCAGATCAAGTCACCAATTTTAAAGTTAAAGTTAGAATATTAGAAGATTCTTATAAAGACTTATTAGATGGAAAACCAGAACATTATTCGCCATTCAGACCAGGTATGACGGCAACAGTCGATATTATAACCGAGAGGCGCGAAAAAGCTATTTGTGTACCTATTAGTGCCATTGTTATTAAAACAGATACGACGACTTCTAAAAGGACTCAAAGGAAGGGTGAGTTCAAAAAGGAAAAAGAAGAGAAATTTGAATGTGTTTTCATTAAAAATGGTGATCTTGCTAAACTCCGTGTTGTAGAGACAGGCATTCAGGACGATACCAATATAGAGATTATTTCAGGTTTAAATGAAGGCGATGAAGTCATTACCGGGCCATACAATGTGGTAACGAAATCGCTTAAAAATGGAGGAAAAGTAAAGATCAAGGAAGATAAAAAAGAAGAGGAAGAAGAAGATCTGGATGGAGTGCAAATTTCTGTAAATTGATGAATATAACTATTCAATTTTTTTAAAAAGAAAAATGTATTCTTCCGTTGAGAACGTTTTTATAAAAATTTAATTTGGCATTAATCCTTAACATAGAAACGGCAACTACAAACTGCTCTGTTAGTTTATCAAAAGATGGTAAAACTAGCGCTTTAAAAGAAGATTACAACACTAACTATTCTCACGCCGAACGTTTACATGTTTATATAAAATCCCTTTTAGAAGACAATAAGATAAGCCGTTCTCAACTTGATGCTATTGCAGTAAGTAAAGGCCCTGGATCATATACTGGCTTGCGTATTGGTGTTTCGACCGCAAAAGGGCTTTGCTTTGCATTGAACGTTCCTTTAATTTCTATTTCTACATTAAATGCATTAGCACATCAAGTAGATTGTAACGATGGTGTAATAGTGCCCATGTTAGATGCACGTCGTATGGAGGTGTATTCTGCTATTTTTAATTCAAAACACGAACAGATACGGGATATTCAAGCCCAAATTATAGATGAACATTCCTTTGGCAGTTATTTAGAACAAGGAAAAGTGTATTTTATTGGGAATGGTGTAGATAAAACTAAAGATGTAATAGCACATCCTAATGCTGTTTTTATTGAAAACAAATTACCATCGGCTAACGAGATGAGTGCATTAGCATACCATAAGTATAAAATAAACGACATCGAAGATGTGGCTTATTTTGAACCGTATTATTTAAAAGATTTTATAGCGATTAAGCCAAAATCTTAAGCTTCTTTATGTATCTCAACTTGATGTGGATATGGTATTTCAATACCTGCCGCATCGAGTGCTTCTTTGGTGTTTTCGGTCACATCAAAGTAAACCGTCCAATAATCTTCTGTGTTACACCAAGGTCTGACAGCAAAATTTATAGAGCTGTCTGCAAGTTCCTTTACATTCACCGTAGGAGCAGGATCTTGTAATACTTTTGGATGAGATGTTAATACATTAATTAAGACCTCTTTTGTTTTCTTAATATCAGAATCGTAACCAACACCAAACACCAAGTCAATGCGTCTTGTACCTTGAGTTGTGTAGTTTACGATATTTCCATTTGATAAAGAACCGTTCGGAATGATAATTTCTTTGTTTGAAAGCCCGATTAGTTTTGTTGTGAAAATTTCAATCTCTTTAACTGCGCCTATTTCGCCTTGTGCTTCGATTAAATCACCTATTTTAATGGGTTTAAAAATCATAATTAAAACACCGCCAGCAAAATTAGATAAAGAACCTTGTAAAGCCAAACCAACAGCTAAACCAGCTGCAGCCAAAATAGCGGCAAAAGACGTAGTTTGAATACCAAGTTGAGATAAAATAGTAATAATCAATAATATTTTTAAAACCCAGCCTAATAGGTTTAAAAGAAATTTTTGAAGACTTTCGTCATAACCTCTTTTGATCATGAACTTACGCGTGCCCTTAAGTATGGTTTTAATAATCCAAGAACCTACAATCCAAATAATTATGGCGCCTAAAATTTTAATACCGTATTCTGTGGCAAAATCGATGCCTTTAGTTACCCATTTTTCTATATCTATGTGTTTGTTTTTTTTGAAATTAAATATTAAGAAATGCGAAATTACAATAATATTACGAATCTAAAAGCTATAACCTTGTAATAGAATACTTATTAAAGCAATGCATGCGGGAACGGCCTGTACGTAAAATAACCGTATTTTTTTTGTAGAATAAGCACCATAAATTCCTGCAATAATCACGAAACTCAAAAATAAAATAGCACTATTTATATCCTTTATAACTACAGAATATATTAAACCAATTGCAAGAAATCCGTTATATAAACCTTGATTTGCGGCAAGCACTTTAGTTTCTTGGGCGAATTCTTTAGACTTTAATCCGAAGCTTTTAATACCTTTTGGCTTGGTCCAAAGAAACATTTCTAAAATTAAAAAATAGAGGTGTTCGAAGGCTACTAAAGAAATTAGAAATGTTTGTAAAAATTTCATGAAAGTATTATTTAGTCTTTAAGTAACGCTGTTGCTTTTTCTACTTCCTTAACAGGAAGTTTACAGGTGTTATTGACACAAACATAAATTAATGTTTCGTTTTCAAAATATCTGTTGGCCAATAAAGGCATATTATTGTCTTGTTTGCTTCCAGCAATAAGTTTATTTGGGAGATAGGTTTTATTAAGGTCTCTAATTTTTTGCATGGACTCTTTTCCAACAATAGCAACTTCATAATAAGAGTTAGTGTAATTTAACATTAAATCTAACCAATTAGAATATGCAGAACCATAGTCTTGAATTTCTGGCTTTACATTATTTAATATGGTTACAGCGGTTTTTGAAAAATGGCTATTATCAAAATAGTGAGATAATTTAAATAGATTTTTAGCCATTATAGAATTGCTTGCAGGAATAACATTGTCACGGTATTCAATGTTTCTTGTCACCAAATCGTCATCATCATTCGAGGTGAAGTAAAACATTTTGCTGGTATCATCAGAAAAATGATCAAAAGCGTAATTAGCTAAATCTCTTGCTGTGTGAAGCCAGATCTCATTTAAAGTATTTTCATACAACGTAATAAATGCGTCGATGGTGGTAGCATAATCTTCCAGATAACCATTTATAGTACTTTTGCCATCTTTATAATTATGGTTTAATCCTCCATCTTCCCGTAATTGATTGTTTATAATAAAGGATGCATTCTTTTGGGCAGCTTGTAAGTATTCTTCATTACCAAATACACGATAGGCATCCACATACCCTTTTAGCATAAGGGCATTCCAAGAGGTTAAGGTTTTGTCATCCAACCTTGGTTTAGGTCTTTTATTGCGTTCGTTTAAAAGAATGTCTTTCCAGTTTTTTTTCTTTTCAATTAAAAGCTCTTTTGTTAAATCATGCTTTTTTATAATGGATGCATCGTCATCTTTACGAATTAACACATAATTTTTATTTTCCCAAAGCCCATAATTATTAATGTTATAATAATCGGTAAATAGGTCATAATCATTTCCAATAAGCGTTTTTAAATCCTCTTTTTGCCAGACATAAAATGCACCTTCTTCTAATTCACCTTCGGCTGTATCACTGTCGGCATCGTAAGAGGAATAAAATGCACCATTATTAGTGGTCATTTCGCGTTCGATGAATGTCAGGGTTTCGGTTACGATATCTTTATATAATTCATTTTTTGTGATTAAATAAGCATCGCTATACAAACTTACCAACTGACCATTATCATAAAGCATTTTTTCGAAATGGGGTATATGCCATAACGGGTCTACAGAATATCTTGAAAACCCACCACCAACTTGATCGTAAACACCGCCGTAAGCCATTTTGGTAAGCGTTAAATTTACAAACTCCATTAACTTTTCATTATTGGTTTGGTAAGCATAGCGCAATAAAAAATGATAGTTATTTGGCATCATAAACTTTGGCGACCTTTTCATACCGCCTTCATTATTATCAAATTGTCTGGACCATTTCTTAACGGTTTGTGCTATAAATTCACTTTCAAAAACAGGTTCATCGGTATTTAAAGCGACAATGTCCATCGATTTTATGCCTTGTTCTAATTTATCGGCATATTCATAGAGCTTATCAGGATTTTCGATATATAATTTTGAGATCTGATTTAAAGCACTCATCCATTGCTCCTTTTTAAAATAGGTACCTCCCCAGACAGGTCTTCCATCTGGTAATGCAATCACATTCATGGGCCAGCCACCACGGCCTGTCATAAGTTGTACGGCATTCATATATACTTGGTCAACATCTGGGCGCTCTTCCCGATCTACTTTAATATTAATGAAGTTGTCATTCATAACTTGTGCGACCAAACTGTCTTCAAAACTTTCATGTTCCATGACATGGCACCAATGACAGGCGGCATAGCCAACACTTATTAACATGAGTTTATTCTCTTTTTTGGCTTGCTCAAGCGTGTTAGGATTCCAGGCTTTCCAGTTTACCGGATTGTGAGCATGTTGTAAAAGATAAGGGCTGGTCTCGTTAATGAGATCGTTGGTGAATTGATAAGTCATAAGCTTTGAGTTTTGACCTTTACAACCTATTAAAGCAATTAATAGTATTAATTTAATGTAACGCATAGCCCAAAGTTATGGAATTAAACCCATAAAAAGCACATAAAGAAATGGAGATAATAAGCCTAACCATTTATGGCTTCAACACTGTTAACTTTGTCAGGCAGCATTTGTTTTAGCATATTTTCAATACCACTTTTTAAAGTAAAAGTTGATGAAGGACAACCACTACAGGCACCTTGGAGAATAACTTTAACAATTTTCGATTCAGGTTCATAAGACATGAATTGAATATTACCGCCATCACTAGCGACCGCAGGTTTTACATATTCCTCAAGAATATTTACAATCTCTTTTGAAGTATCATCAAGGGCATCGAAATTTTTGTCTAGCTGTGCTATTGTTTTTTGTTGAACATTGGAAGCATCAGCTGTAATAATATCTTTTCCGTTTTCAATATAGTTTCTAATAAACTCACGTAATTCATTAGCAATACCATCCCATTCGGCAACTTCATATTTCGTTATCGAAACATAATTTTCATCTAAAAAAACACTTTTTACAAATGGAAGATGAAACAATTCAGTTGCCATTGGAGATGCTGTTGCTTCATCGATAGATGTAAATTCGTAAATAGAAGCCACTAACTTTTTATTCGCAACAAATTTAAGCACTGATGGATTTGGTGTACTTTCGGCATATACCGTTACAGGGACTTTTTTAGGCGCAGCAGATTCTTCTATTACAATTCCGCCATCGTTAAGGTAGCTTTCTATTTGTGTAGCAACTTCATCTTGAACATCTTGCCATATTACAATATCATAACGTTCTATCGCTATGAAATTACCAGAGATATAAATCTTTTTAACAAAAGGCAAATAAAATAACTGTTGGGCTAATGGTGACGAATTAGCTTCATCAATATTATTGAACTCAAAACTTTGATGTTTTGTTATAAATTGATTTAACTCAAATTTGAGTATGGCATCGTTTGAAGTTTGTTGTATTGAGACCTTGTAAGTAGTCATATATGCTAATTTTTTGTAAAAATACTTAAAGAAAACTTTAGATATCCATATATTTGATTTTTCTTTAAAAATAAAGCGTTAAAAAAGTGTTGCTATGAAACGAAGATGCCACTACTATTTAAGCTTTATTATTAGGACTATAATTTTTAATAGATTGGGGCGTTTATAATACACTATAATTTGCCTTGAAAAAATAATGTATGAAGTTAAAAAGGATTTTTTTACTAGCAATGGTTATGTTGTCTAACCAAATTGCTACTTCCCAAGAAGGTCTTCCTATATATACCGATTATTTAACCGATAATTATTATTTAATCCATCCATCCATGGCAGGCATTGGACTCTGCTCTAAAGTTAGGGTAACGGCGCGCCAGCAATGGTTTGGTCAGGACGATGCTCCAAAGCTTTTAACCATGAGTGTAAATGGTAGAATTGGAGAAACGAAATCTGGAGTTGGCGCTATTTTTTATGCTGATAAAAATGGATATCACTCGCAATCAGGTGCCTATTTAACCTATGCACACCACCTGATGTTTTCCAGAAACCCGGTAGATTTGAATATGCTATCATTTGGTATAAGTGCTGGAGCAATACAATATAAATTAGATGAAACAACCTTTTTATCTGATGGTTTTGACCCTATAATTGCTGGTATTGAACAAAGTTCTACAAACTTTAATATTGATCTTGGTTTTTCATATCACTTCATTAATCTCTATGCCCATTTTACAGTTAAGAATATTTTAAAGAACGAGGGAATTAATAACGATATTGAAATCACAAGTAATTTAAGACGTTACCTGTTTTCGGTAGGGAATGTTTTTAGAAAATTAGGTAGTGAGTGGAGTTACGAACCCTCTATAATGTTTCAGTTTAAAGATGGTACGCAAGAATCTTCAATCGATATTAATGCGAAAGTTTATAAAAGGATGGAGTATGGTAAGCTTTGGGGTGGCATATCGTATCGAAGAAGTTTAGATGGTGCTGAATATTTAGATGGTTCTGGAGTTAGTTCTCAAAAACTTCAACACTTTACACCTATTTTGGGAGTTGATTATAAAGACTTTGTATTTGCATATTCATATACGTATCAATCAAATTCATTAGTATTTACAAGTGGTGGCTTTCATCAATTAACACTTGGCTTTAATTTTAATTGTAAAAGAGAAAAGTATGACTGCGATTGTCCCGCAATTAATTAGTTGGTAACAGTACTAGATTATTAAGGCTCTTTTCTTACTATGATTATAAAACCTGTAAACGGAAATCATCCACAAATCCCGGACGATTGTTACATCGCTGAAAATGCAACTATTGTTGGTGATGTACAGATGGGAAATCAGTGTAGTATTTGGTTTAATGCTGTAATACGAGGTGATGTCCATTATATTAAATTAGGAAATAAAGTTAATGTGCAAGATGGCGCCGTGATTCATGCCACTTATAAAACCTCACCTACAAATATTGGAAATAATGTTTCCATTGGTCACAATGCCATTGTACATGGTTGCACTATTCATGATAATGTGCTTATTGGCATGGGAAGCATTGTTATGGACGACTGTATTGTAGAGAGCAATAGCATTATTGCGGCAGGTGCTGTGCTAACCAAAAACACCAGAGTAGAAGCAGGGAGCATTTATGCTGGCATCCCGGCTAAAAAGGTAAAAGATATTAGTGAGGCTTTGATTTCTGGAGAAATAGATCGCATAGCAAACAATTATGTTAAATATTCTGGTTGGTATAAGTAACGCTATGCAAAAATTAATCATTCTTTTTATTGGGATCTCTATTCTAGGATGCAAAAGTGTTGCTGTTAAAACAAACGACACATTACAACTTAAATTTTTAAGTGAATTTATTCTTCCTGACGATGTACTTGTAGATAATACCCTTGTAGGAGGTTTATCTGGTATAGATTTTCATGATGGTCACTACTATTTGGCATGTGATGATAGTTACAACCCTAGGTATTATCAAGCGATTATTGAAATAAAAGATGCGCTTATTTCCAATGTTATAATTGATAATGTTGTTCGAATAAAAGACACTTCTAAACTTTTAGATCTAGAGTCAATTCGATATGATATTAAAACAAATCGCATACACGTAACCACAGAGGGTAATGTCTATAAAAAAAAGAAACCATATTTTTTTAGCGTTAATGCTAAAGGCGAGATTGAAAAGCTATTTAAGATACCCACTTATTTTTATGAAAATATGGTACAAAGACCTACGCATAATGGAGGCTTGGAGGGATTATGTAAAAGTTATGATGGTGGCGGTTATTGGATATCTATGGAGTTGCCTCTAGCGATTGATGGGCCAGAACCGCAATTG
>CAXMOQ010000039.1:0-17065 GCA_964195015.1 uncultured Flavobacteriaceae bacterium
CATATCAGCATTTAATTCCAATTCAAAGTTAGCTCCGGTAATGTTAAGTTTAGCACCTTTATTTGTTTTAATCTTAAAGGCACCTACAATAATGGTTACTAAATAAAAATAACCACCTAATTCTTTAACAGATGTATACATAACATTTTGTTGTGAAACAGCAAATGCAGGATCTTCAATATCATTAATAATAGTATCGGTAAAATCTTCAATAAGCGTGAGTTCCTTGGTGCGTGTTTTTCTGAACGGGAATTTCATTTAGTTTAATTTGTGTAAATCTAATTATTTTTTTGTCTCAAATTTCTAAAATTGTAAATCAATTGGCTAACTTTGCAGCCTTAAAAATCAAAATATTATGCAAGACGGTTTATACGCAAAATTTAATACGACAAAAGGCGAAATATTGGTCGCTTTAGAATATGAGAAAACACCAGGAACGGTTGGCAATTTTGTAGCTTTAGCTGAAGGGAATTTAGAGAATTCGGTTAAACCACAAGGAACACCTTATTATGATGGTCTAAAATTCCATCGTGTAATTCCAGATTTTATGGTCCAAGGAGGTTGCCCTCAAGGTACTGGAACAGGAAATCCTGGTTACAAATTTGATGATGAATTTCATCCAGATTTAAAACATGATCTGCCCGGTATTTTATCTATGGCAAATGCTGGCCCAGGCACTAACGGTAGTCAGTTTTTTATAACACACGTAGCGACACCATGGTTAGATGGTAATCATACTGTTTTTGGAAAGGTTGAAGCTGGACAAGACGTTGTTGATGCTATAGGACAAGACGATGCCATTGAAAGTTTAGAGATTGTGAGAGTTGGTGCAGAAGCAGAAGCTTATAATGCTGTAGAGGCATTTAGAACTTTTGAAGGCTCTCGTGAAAAGCGATTGGCTGAAGTAAGACAAGCCCAAGATGATGAGCTTGATAAAATAGCAAGTGGTTTTAATAAAACCGATAGTGGTTTACGTTACCAGATTATCCAAAAAGGCAACGGAACAAAAGCCGAAAAAGGTAAAACGGTTTCTGTACATTATAAAGGACAATTGCTGGATGGTACAGTGTTCGATTCTTCGTACAAGCGCAATCAACCTCTCGATTTTCCTCTAGGCACGGGACAGGTTATCGCAGGATGGGATGAAGGTGTTGGCTTGTTAAACGTTGGCGATAAGGCGCGTTTCGTGATTCCAAGTGATTTGGGTTATGGAAGCAGTGGTGCTGGAGGCGTTATTCCACCAGATGCAACATTAATCTTTGATGTGGAGTTGATGGATGTTAAGTAAGCAATGTGATTTTGAATACAAAGCAGTAACAAAAACTAAAAAAAATCGTCTCATTTGTAATGAGACTTTTTTTTGCTTAAAACTTATTATATTATCAATCAATCAAATCAAAATGAAAACTAAAGCGTTATTACTTTCTTTGTTCCTAATAGTCATTGTAACTAGCTGCTCTAAAACTGTAGATTATTCGCCAGAATATATGGAACAAACATCTGGACATTATTTATATAGTCAAGATGAGATTATAGGAGTATATTATGATAATGAAAAGTTGTTTTTAAAGTGGCGAGGCGCAGATAAAGTTGAGCCACTCGCATTAGATGAAAACACTTTTTTTGTTGCTGATATGTATACGAAGCTTCATTTTGTTCAGCATCCAGAAACCAAAAAGCGTTATTTGTCTATAATTTCTAAAGAAGACGAAAATTTAATCACTTATGATTATTTAAAAGTTGAAGATTCTTTTAAAACACCAAGCATGCACCTTAAAGATAAAGAGTACGATAAAGCATTTGCAGGTTATTTAGAAATAAAAAAACAAGATTCTACAAGTGTACTAATTAACGAAAGGGAATTTAATAGCCTTGGTTATGAATTACTACGTAAAAATGAATATGAAAATGCTATAGATGTATTTAAAATGAATGTAGCCTTATATCCTGAAAGTGATAATGTTTATGATAGTTTAGCGGATGCTTATTTACGAAATGGGGACAGCTTACTAGCGTTTAATAATTATAAAAAGGCATTAGATTATAATAACGGGAATAGTAGAGCAAAACAATTTGTAGAAGCATATAATAAAAAACAGAATTAAAATTTAGTATATAATATTAGTATTCGAGCACTTCAATTTGAAGTGTTTTCTTTATCTTTAGATATGAATTCAATAGACCTGGAACAACTACGGTATCCTATAGGAAAGTTTAGTTTTCCCGAGGGTATTTCACAAGACGATATCAATAATTGGATTGCTGTTTTGGAACAATTTCCTAACAGATTAGAAACCTTGGTTAAGCATCTTTCAGATGAACAATTGGATACACCATACAGGCCAGAAGGTTGGACTATAAGACAAGTGGTACATCATGTTTCCGATAGCCATCACCATAGCTATACACGATTTAAATGGTCGCTTACAGAAGATAACCCTTTAATAAAAGCCTATCACCAAGACCGTTGGGCAGAACTTATAGATTCTAAAACGGCACCAATAGAAATGTCTTTACGGCATTTAAAAGCAATTCATATTAAGTTGGTATATGTATTAAAGCACATGGCTCCGGAAGATTTTGACAAAGGTTTTATACATCCTGAAAATAATAAGCTAGTGTTGTTAAAACACAATTTGGCACTGTATGCCTGGCATAGCAATCATCATTATGAACATATAAATCAATTATTGATTCGAAAAGGCTGGAAGTAAATGATTAGAAATGCACATATTACTGATGCTAAACAACTTGTAGCTATATACAATTATTATGTATTGCATTCTGTTGTCACATTTGATGATGTGCCCATGTCTTTGAAAGATTTTGAAGAAAAAGTATCGCTTATTGGGGCAACATTTCCTTTTATTGTTTTTGAAGAGGACAGTGAAATTTTAGGTTATGCTTACGGTAGTAAATGGCGACAAAAACCTGCATATACACATACGGTTGAAACTACGGTATATGTGAAGCATGATACCCATGGTAAACGTATTGGGACAAAATTATATGCCGAATTATTATCATTATTAAAACAACAAAAATATCATACGGTTATTGGTGGATTAACATTACCGAATGACGCTAGTGTCAAGCTTCACGAAAAATTTGGTTTCCAACAGGTTGCACATTTTAAGGAAGTAGGTTTAAAGTTCGGACAGTGGTTGGATGTTGGTTTTTGGGAGTTGCAATTGGATTAAATCCTCCACTTAATATTACAACCTATACTAGGTTTTTGAACCGCTTTATTTTCTTCATCTTTAAGCAAACAATCCAGGGCATACCTTAAATCTGTTCCAGTGACTGGAAGTCCGTTTTCAGGACGCGAATCGTCTAATTGACCACGATATACTAATTTTAATTCGGCATCAAATACATACAAATCCGGCGTGCAGGCGGCATCATAAGCTTTGGCTACGGCTTGACTCTCATCATATAAATACGGAAAGGGATAGCTTTCAGATTTAGCATGAATCTTCATTTTGTCTGGACCATCCTGCGAATAGCTTTTAGCATCATTACTGGAAATGGCAATAAATCCGAAACCCTTTTCGCTGTAATAATTGGCAATGGCAACCAGCTGCGAATTTACATGAACCACAAACGGACAATGATTACAGATAAACATAATAACGGTGCCTTTGTTTCCTTTTAATTGCTGAAGAGATCGCATTTCATCTGAAACCGTATCATATAAATTAAAACCTGGTGCAATGGTTCCCAGCGGAAGCATATTGGATGGTGTCCTTGCCATAAAAATTAAATTCTATGCATTAAAAATACTTAAAATTTGATCAACACATCAATTTTAATCCCGTCCCGATGACCATCGGGAGTTATCGGGACAAATTTCAAGTGGTCATATTTCAAGTTAATCGAAATTTCATATCTTCAACATCTAACTAATTAATACAGGTTAATGAGCAAAACCATTACTTTCGGAGATTTTACTAAAGTCGATTTACGAGTTGGCACCATTATAGAAGTCAACGATTTCCCGGAAGCTCGTAATCCAGCATACCAATTGGTTATTGATTTTGGCGATTTGGGCATTAAAAAATCCTCAGCACAAATCACGACGCTTTATACTAATGCCGAATTACTTAACAAGCAAATTGTGGCCATTGTAAATTTCCCTAAAAAACAGATTGCAACATTTATGAGTGAATGTCTGGTCATGGGCGCTGTAAATGGTAAAGATGTCATATTATTAAAACCGGAACAGCACGTAAAAAACGGGTCGACAGTAGCTTAAGCGTATGCAGGAACTAGACGATGTGCAAATACATTTTGACAGCAACGGCCTTTGGGTCTTAAATGTTGCCTTGGCGGTTGTTATGTTTGGCGTGGCTCTTGGCATTTCGGTTGACGATTTTAAACGCTTGCTAAAACAGCCCAAGTTGGTTTTAGTTGGTGTACTCTCTCAATTTGTTTTGCTGCCATTGCTTACCTTTTTATTAATTATTCTTATTAAACCACAGCCAAGTATCGCTTTGGGTATGACGATGGTGGCGGCCTGTCCCGGCGGAAATATCTCTAATTTTATGACGCATTTGGCTAAAGGGAATACCGCACTATCGGTTAGTTTAACAGCTTTCGCAACCTTTTTGGCGGTGTTCATGACACCTTTTAACTTTCAGTTTTATGGTAATCTATACGAACCTACGGCTCAAATCTTAAAAAATGTAAAGTTAAATCCTTTCGAACTTGTGAAATTGGTTTTACTCATTTTGGGAATTCCGTTGATGTTGGGTATGGCGATGCGACACAGATATGGGAAGTTTGCAACCAAACTTTCCAAACGCTTAAAACCGGTATCAATTATTATATTTGTAGCTATTGTGATTATTGCAGTTTCCAATAATCTGGATGTCTTTAACCAATACATTCATCATGTGTTACTGCTAGGAATAGGTCATAATATTTTGGCTATTTTATTAGGGTTTTTGGTGGCTAAATTATTTAGATTATCGTTTAAAAATCAAAAGACTTTAGCCATAGAAACTGGCATCCAGAATTCCGGATTGGGATTATTACTGATATTTACATTTTTTAATGGGCTAGGAGGCATGGCAATTTTAGTGGCATTTTGGGGCATTTGGCATATTATCTCTGGATTATTGATGGCTTTTTATTGGTCGCGTAAAATTTTAATAGAACGAGAAGATTGAAAAAACTTTGGTTATATAGCTTTAGAGCATATATTAGATTGGGACTGTTTTTTTATTTTAAAAAAATAAAGGTCTTTAATGCAGAGAACATTCCGAAAGATAAACCTGTACTATTTTTATCCAACCATCAAAGCGCTTTAATGGATGCCCTTTTAATCGTTACTGAATGTAAAAGATTCACTTACTTTTTAACACGGGCAGCTGTATTTAATAAACCGGTTGTAAGCAAAATATTAAAAAGTTTTCAAATGCTTCCTGTGTATCGTATTCGGGATGGCTGGAGCAATTTATCGAATAACAAATCTATTTTTGAAACCTGTTCAAACTTGCTGCATGATAACAATGCTGTAGCTATTTTTCCGGAAGGCAGTCATAGCCTAAAACGTACATTGAGACCGTTAAGCAAGGGCTTTACACGCATTATTTTTGATACTTTAGAAAAATACCCGGATACCGATTTACAACTCGTGCCCATTGGCTTAAACTTTGTAGATGCCGAAACTTTTGCCGATCGTTGTGCTATTTATTTTGGAAAACCAATAGCCGCTAAACACTATGTTTCTGAAAACAGAAACGACGCTGTTGTTGCAATAAAACGCGATGTGCATGATGCTATTTCCAATCTCACGACCCATATTCCTTCTGAAACTTATGATGAGGATTTAAAAAAACTCGAAGCTTTGAATGTTGATTTTTTAAAGCCCCAAGATGTTAATCAATGTATAGCTTCAGGCTTTAAAGATTGTGTTTCCCAAAAAAAGAAGAATAAGTTTCCACGGTTAAAATCTGTGTTAAAAGGAGTATTGGTGCTTAACCTCTTATTGCCATACCTTATTTGGAAATTTGTAATACGACCAAAAATTGATGAAGTCGAATTTACATCCACATTTCGGTTCGCTATTGGTATAACGCTTGTGCCTGTTTGGCTTATCGTACTCGTGATTCTATTTGGTCTAACATTTGGTTGGCTTGTCTCGCTTTGTTATTTGATTATGGTTTTATGCTTGACATTGCTAGTGGTAAAGGCATAAAAAAACCGCTACACATAATGTAACGGTTTTTTATGCTCACAAAAGTGAGTATCTTATAAATCGAATTTCAATTTTTCAGTCTTAAATATTATATATCGTCAAAATCTACATCGGTAAAACTTTCAGTAGATTTATGCTCGTCTTCAGTTTTAGTGGTTTCAACGATTTCAGTGGCTTCAACAGTTTCTGAATCGTATTCTTTTTTAAAGTCTTTTTGGTGACGTTCACTAATCACTTCGTCTCCTTTTTCACTAATTATATAGTCCGTCATTTCGGCTAAGATATCCTTAAATTCAGAAAAGTCTTCTTTGTATAAATAAATTTTGTGCTTTTTGTAATGAAAAGAACCATCCTCATTCGTAAACTTTTTACTTTCTGTAATGGTCAGGTAATAATCTTCGGCTTTGGTTGATCTTACATCAAAGAAATATGTTCTTCTACCAGCTCTTAAAACTTTTGAAAAAATTTCTTCTTTCTCCATCATATCATGATTATTCATAGTAGTTTTTTAAATTTATAAAAATTAAATTATATAACTCAAAAATCTAAAAAATAAATATACCAACCAACAAATTGAGCGATTTCTTTTTTTTCTGCATGTTAAAATTTATCCGGCGCTGTTTCGCTTAATTGTTTTATGTAGAGATTTTTGTAGTAACCATCTATGTTTATAAGGATTTCATGTGTGCCTTCTTGTGTAATTTCGCCTTGGTCCAATACAATTATTTTGTCAGCATTTTTTACCGAAGAGATCCTGTGGCTTACAATGATTGTGGTTTTTCCTTTGGAAATTTTATTTAAACTCATCAGTATTTTTTCTTCTGTTTCGGTATCGACAGCCGATAAGCAATCGTCCAACAATAAGATTCTAGGATCTTTTATAATCGCTCTTGCAATAGATAGCCGTTGTTTTTGCCCGCCGGAAAGTGTAATGCCGCGTTCGCCTAAAATGGTGTCATAACCATGGGTAAACTTCATAATGTTTTTATGCACTTGGGCATGTTTTGCAGCCTGTATCACTGCTTCATCGGTTGCATCTTCTTTACCGAATTTGATATTGTTTTTTATAGTATCTGAAAACAAAAAGGCATCTTGAGGCACATAGCCTATACTTTCTCTTAAACTGCTTAAGTTTATTTGTGGTGTAGGTTTGTTGTCCACGAGCAATTTGCCATGATCTATATCGTAAAGCCTGCCTATTAAATCCAGTATGGTCGATTTCCCCGAACCTGTTTTACCAATAATGGCCAAGGTTGCTCCATGATTTATACTAAAACTAATATTGTTTAAGGCTTGAATGTTAGTATCGTCGTATGTGAATGAAACATTTTTAAAGGCGATATTGCCAATAATCTCGGTTTTAGCTTCTACGGTATTTTTAATTTCAGGCTCCAATTTTAAAAACTCATTGATGCGTTTTTGAGAAGCTTCAGCCTGCTGTACAATGGAGGTTACCCACCCAACGGTCGCCACAGGCCAAGTAAGCATGTTGACATAAATAATGAACTCTGCAATGGTGCCAAGACTTTCAATTTCGCCATTAATATATTGCATGCCACCAATATAAATGACTAGCAAATTACTAGTACCGATAAGTAATATCATCATCGGGAAAAAGAAGGCTTGTACTTTAACCAAATGTAATTGTTTGTCTTTACTTGTGGTTGAAAGTGTGTCGAAATTCACCGATGTTTGTGGTTCAATGCCGTAAGCTTTAATAATGGAGATCCCACTAAATGATTCTTGGGTAAATGTTGATAATTTTGATAAATACTCCTGAACAATAGTACTGCGTTTATGTATTTCCTTACTCAATTTATAAATCGCAACAGAAAGAATAGGAAGCGGCAAAATGGTATATAAGGTAAGTTTTGGCGCTTCGTTAAACATATATATTAAGGCAATAACAAAAAGTGTTGCCGTGTTAATGGTGTACATAATGGCTGGTCCGGCATACATACGTACGCGACTAACATCTTCGCTAATCCGGTTCATTAAATCGCCAGTTCTGTTTTTTTTATAAAAGTTTAAGGATAACTTTTGATATTGCTGGTACACCTCATTCTTTAGATCATATTCTATATACCGCGATACATTAATTATGGTCTGCCGCATGAAGAAGGTGAAAATCCCGGCAATAATCGCCGCTCCAATAATATAAAGAATGATTTCGGTGAGCTCTGCCTGTATGGTGCTTTCTCCAGTTGCTAAACCGTTTTTATAGGTTTCTACCACCTGGAAAATTTCTTTTACGTAACGCGGTGTAAAAAGCAGAAAAATTCTGGCAATAATCGTGATTATAATGCCTATTAAAAGCTGATATTTATATTTTAAAAAGTATTTATTAAGATGTTGTAGTTCCTTCATTCACAGATTTGGTTAAAATTAAGTTAAACAATTCGCAATTTAACACCAATTTCTTTGCGCATACATTAATATTAAGTTAATTTTGCACGTTGTTTTTCGAGAATCCTCAAAAACACTACTAAAAATTATTAAATGATTACTGACGTTATTAATGCAAACGAACTTTATAAAGTAGATCCTGTATTTGGTCAGCTTTCTTTCAATAATCACGAACAAGTTGTGTTTTGCAATGACAAAGATACAGGTTTAAAAGCAATAATCGGAATCCATAATACGGTATTAGGGCCTGCACTTGGAGGTGCTAGAATGTGGCATTATAATACCGAATGGGACGCGTTAAATGATGTTTTGCGTTTGTCCAGAGGTATGACCTATAAAGCTGCCATTACCGGTTTAAACCTTGGTGGTGGAAAAGCGGTTATTATTGGAAATGCCAAAACCCAAAAGACGCAGGAATTAATGAAAAAGTTTGGCGCATTTGTACATTCTTTAAACGGAAAATATATCACGGCAGAAGATGTTGGTATGGAAACTACCGATATGGATTTGGTTCGCGAAGTTACACCTTTTGTAACAGGTATTTCTGAAGCTAATGGTGGTGCGGGAAATCCGTCGCCAATAACAGCTTACGGTGTTTTTATGGGCATGAAAGCTGCTGCGAAATATAAATTTGGTAGTGATGTGTTGGAGGACAAAAAGGTAATTGTTCAAGGTATTGGTCATGTTGGCGAATCGGTTGTAGAGCATTTAACAAACGAAGGTGCTAACGTTATTATTAGTGATATTAATGAAGAGCGTTTAGAAGTGGTGAGCAAAAAATATAATGCCGTAATTTATAGAGGACATGATATTTATAGTGAAGACGTCGATATTTATGCACCTTGTGCTTTGGGAGCTACAATTAATGATGACACTATTTATAAATTAAAAGCGCAGGTTATCGCCGGCGCAGCAAATAACCAGTTGGCTAATGAAGACAAGCATGGCAAGATCCTTCAGGAAAGAGGGATTGTGTACGCTCCGGATTTTTTAATCAATGCAGGCGGTATTATTCATGTTTATGCCGAATTAGAAGGTTATGGTAAAAAGGAGATTGTACGTAAAACCGAAAACATTTACAACACGACGCTGGAGATTTTAAATAATGCTAATGTTAACGAGATTACAGCAAATCATGCGGCTTTAAATATTGCCAAAAGCAGAATTGAAACAAGAAAAAAAGAAAATTCGAAGTAATTCTTTTTTAAAATAATACTATTTTTGCGGGGCGAAAGCTATTTTTATTCGCCGCTTTAAAAAATTAAAAGTTCTTTGTAAGTATGCTAAATAGAAGACATATACGTATTAAAGTAATGCAGACCCTTTATGCATTTAAAGGTGGAGAAAGCGACGATTTTGCAAAAGATCAGAAGTTTTTACTATTTAGTATAGACAATATGTACAACCTGTATTTATTGTTAATCTCATTGCTTATCGAGGTTCAGAAGCGCGCAGAAGATCATTCAGAAAAGACTCAAAAAAAACATTTAGCAACACAAGAAGACAAAAATCCCAATAAAAAGTTTGTTAATAATGAGGTGTTGCAAATGCTTAAAAACAACACAGCGCTTCAAGAAAAACTTGATAATTATAAGATTACCAATTGGCAATTGGATAACGAATATGTCGATGTGATTTTTAAAGCTATTATAAATAGTGAGTTATATCGAGATTATTTACAAACAAGAACCTCAACTTTTAAAGAAGATAAAGATTTTATCATTGATATCTTTAAAGACATCATAGCACCAAACGATAAGCTTTATGATTATTTGGAGGACAAAAACCTTACGTGGTTAGACGATTTGCCAACCATTAACACAACTATTTTGAAGCTTTTAAGAAAGGTGAAGCCAGCGTCTACAGAAAGTCACTTTTTACCAATATTGTATAAGGATATTGAGGATAAGCAATTTGCAATAGATTTGTTGAAAAAGACCATTCTTAATCAGACCACATTAACGAAAAGCATTGAAGAAAAAACACAAAATTGGGATTCCGATCGTATTGCCGATGTAGATTTTGTGCTCTTACAAATGGCGATTTGCGAATTGCAAAATTTTCCGTCTATTCCGGTAAAAGTGACTATCAATGAGTATTTAGAATTGGCCAAAGAATACTCGACACCAAAGAGCAGTATTTTTATAAATGGGATTTTAGATAAGTTGGTTAAAGAATATCAAGAACAAGGCAAATTAAATAAGGTTGGTCGTGGATTGATGTAATTCGGAATCCTTGCTCTTAAACCCCCAAAGACTATATTTTTGTTAAGAAACCAATAAAAATTTTCAAACAACTAAATAATTGCTATTTTTACCAACCAAACAATAAAATATTTATTATGAAAAAAGTTATGTTATGTTTAAGTGCAGTTTGTTTAATTGCATTTACATCGTGTAAAGAAGATGCTTCAAAAAAGATTGATGACAAGAATGTCGCCGAAGCAGCAGAAAGAGACGCAAATTCATCAAAATTTCCTGTAATCGAGTTTGATAAAGTGGAACATGATTTTGGTACAATAGAAGCAAAAGCCAATGTTGAAACTGTATTCTCTTATAAGAATTCTGGAACTGCACCATTAGTAATTACAGACATTAAAAGTTCTTGTGGTTGTACAGTACCAAAAGATTGGACAACAGAACCTTTAGCGCCTGGAGCAACAGGACAATTTACAGTAAAGTTTAATGGTAGCGGAACCAATAAAGTTTCAAAAACTATTACAGTTACTGCAAATACAGAAAAAGGAAAAGAAACTGTGAAAATCACGGCGTTTGTTAAACCAGATCCTAATGCACCGGTGAAGAAAGCCGTTGGCGGATCACCAGTAGTGGCACAATAAGATAATATGGGAGATATAGGTAGTTTTTTACCGTTTATTTTAATGTTCGTTGTCGTGTATTTTTTTATGATTGCACCACAAATGAAACGCGCAAAAAAAGAAAAAAAGTTTGCTGCCGAGTTAAAACGCGGTGATAAAATTATTACTAAAAGCGGGATGCACGGTAAGGTTGTAGATTTAAATGATAAAGATAACAGCTGTGTTATTGAAACAATGTCCGGAAAGATTAAGTTCGACCGTTCTGCAATTTCTATGGAAATGAGCAGTAAGTTAAACGCTTAAATAAGCAAACATTAAATAATATAGAAGAGGCTGCCATTTGGTAGCCTTTTTGCATTTAACAGTTTTTGTATTTATCGTGAAGACCAACTCCTTGAAGAATCATAAGCGTAATTTTTTCCAACCTTATTTGTTTTGTTGCTTCGCGTTTTGCGGTATCGATATATTCGGCGTATTCACGTTGCTTGTATGGCGACAATGCTTTAAAGCTTTGGTTTAAATCGGTATTTAATTTTAAGCCATCTTCTAATTCAGATGGAATGACAACATGGTTACCTTTCTTTTCAGACTTGATTTCTTTTCCAAGTTTCTGGTTTTCTATCGCTTCTTTTATATAAGCTAATACCAGTGGTTTATTAATATCATTTAATGATGTAAATCGCCACTGCCTTAAGGCTTTGGTTTTACCTTCTTGGGCATTTACTAAAACATGTTGTTCGTCTTTTAAGAATACACCGTTAAAAAACCAAATACCAAAGTGGTTTTTAAAAGCTCCAATACCAACAACGTTTTTACCATTAATGGTATAAACAGGTGCGCTCCATTTTAAGGTTTCAACCAGTTCGGTTTCTTGTATAATGTCTCTTAACTGTGTAAGGGCTACAACCCAATGCGCGTTACTTTCTATATATTCTTCAACCGAATTTACTTTTTTCATTTTATATTCGCGAAGGCGAGTATCTTTTAAATTGAACTTCTTTTTTATTCATTCCCAATAATCCCGATAGCTATCGGAAGAGAATCTCATTATTACCAAACCCCAGCATAATCCAAATGCTCACCAGACAGATGTTTAAGATAATCAAATTTCAGCCTTAATATTTGTTTTATATGCAAATAATCGTGCGCTAACCAATTGTTTAAAAAGTAATTTGCCGATAATGTGCCGAGTTTAGGATGCACAAAAGCATGCTCCCAATTAGGATCTTTAAGCGATTTTAACCAAACTATGGAGCGATCTCTTTCTGCCATAAAGTCATCAATCATTTGCTTATAATCTTGCCCCATATAGTTATGATCGTTTACCCATTGTACAGGATTAATTGGCGGAGGCACTTTGTTGGGTTTTTCTAATGTCCAATTAGTCCTGAATCTAAAATCGTTTCGTTCTTCGTCATATAAATGACACACAATCTCTAACAAACACCACTTTTCCGGGCTTTGCTTCCATAGTGACATAGTTTTATCTACATCTTTTAAAAGCTTATAAAAGACCTCTTTATTTTGCCGGAGCTGTTCTACTACGAAATCCATATGGTTTACTTTGCTTTTTCCTGCGTGAGCTCTGCTATCTTACAAATAACTTCGGTGGCTTTTATGATGCTTTCAATGGGAACATATTCGTAACGCCCGTGAAAATTATGGCCACCGGCAAAAATGTTTGGGCATGGTAAACCCATATAACTTAATTGTGAACCATCGGTACCACCACGAATAGGTTTTATAATAGGCTTGATGTGTAGCTGTTTCATGGCTTCTTCGGCAATGTCCACAATATGCATAACAGGTACTACTTTTTCCTTCATGTTGTAGTACTGGTCTTTTATATCGATAACTATAGCTTCTCTGCCATATTGTGCATTGATATCGTTAGCTAGATTTTGCATAAATTCTTTTCGTGCTTCAAAATGATCTTTATCATGATCGCGAATTATGTATTGCAAATTGGTTTCTTCAACTTTACCCTCAATGTCACATAAATGAAAAAAGCCTTGATATCCTTCGGTGTGTTCAGGAGTTTCCAGCCTTGGTAAGGCGTTAATAAATTCGGTAGCAATGTGCATGGAGTTTATCATCTTGCCTTTTGCTGTGCCTGGATGTATAATTTTCCCGTTCACTTTTACCTTGGCGCCAGCAGCGTTAAAATTTTCATATTCCAATTCGCCTACCTGGCTGCCATCCATAGTATAAGCCCAAGCTGCTCCAAACTTCTCAATATCAAACTTATGTGCGCCACGACCAATTTCTTCATCTGGTGTAAAACCTATCCGGACTTTCCCATGTTTTATTTCAGGGTGGTCTATTAAATATTCCATGGCACTAACTATTTCACAAATACCTGCTTTATCATCTGCACCAAGTAAAGTAGTGCCATCTGTGGTGATTAAGGTTTGTCCTTTGTACAATAATAAATCGTCAAAATAACTGGGTGATAAAACGATGTTCTGCTCGGCATTTAAAACAATATCGTTGCCGTCATAATCTTCCACAATTTGCGGTTTCACATTAGCGCCTGTAAAATCTGGAGTGGTATCAAAATGTGACACAAACCCAATGGTTGGGACGTCATGATCCACATTACTTGGTAGGGTAGCCATAATGTATGCGTTGTCATCAATGTTAACATCTTTCAAACCAATTGTTTTAAGTTCTTTAACCAGCGTATTGGCTAGATCCCATTGTTTTGCGGTACTTGGCGTGGTATCAGAATTTGGATCAGATTCTGTGTCTATAGTTACATAGCTAATAAATCGATCTATAATGTTCTTTTTGTTTAACATATTTGCTCATTTTCTTCAAAAGTAAAACTTCATTTTGCATTTAAAAAATAATCTAAAATATATTTAAAATGATTAAAAACTTTTGCTAGTAAATAAATTAGAATTATTTTTAAAGTCGTCTATTAAAATATAATTCAGAATGCGCTATTATTTTATTCTTGTATTACTATTACTTATTAATTTAACGAGCTTTGGTCAAACAGAGACCTATACCGTTGGGTTTTTAGTCGACAAGAGTAATTCTGAAATTGAAGCTTTACTTGATGTGCTAGAAAATGAAATTAAAGCTGTTGTTGGTGAAGATGCTGTTCTTGAATTTTCCAAAAACAATATTCTTATTAATAATTTTGATATCGACCTTGCAATAAAGAACTACAATCAATTAATAGCTAATGAAACCGATATCATTATTGCTTTTGGAGCGGTTAACAATAAAATTATAACCAGTCAAAAATTTCATAGTAAACCAACCATACTTTTTGGAACCTTAAGCAAGGAATTATTGGATGAATCCTCGTTTAATAGCACTCTTAAAGTAAAAAATTTCAGTTCTATTGTTACTTTTCTATCTTATGAAGAAGATTTAGATTTATTAAAACAACTTGTTGGACCAAAACGTGTTGGAGTACTTGTAGAAAAATCCTTTTTAAATTACGAATCACTGAATGAAACTTTTGCCGACATTGCTAGTCGTTTAGAACTTGAATTAGAACTTATTCCATTTGAAACTTTGCCGGATATAATCAATAGTGTTGACGGATACGATGCTGTATATTTAGCTGGCGGTTTTTATTTGTCTAATAATGAAATAATAACATTGGCGGAGTATCTAATTGAAAAGAAAATACCATCGTTTACTACGACTATGGTTAATGATGTAAAAAATGGCTTGTTTGCTACAAATCAAGATGAATCTGGATTGGATCAATTTTTCAGACGCATTGCTTTAAATGTGGAGTCTATTATAGTAGGCGACGAATTTGAAGAATTACCCACATTATTGAAATTAAAAAATCGGTTGACCATTAATTATAATACAGCACAAAGAATAGGGATACCGTTAAAGTATAGTTTAATAGCATCGACTAATTTTATAGGTGGTGACATTGGATTTGATGCAGATAAAACGTATACGCTTGTCGATGTTATGCAAGAAGCTATTGCCGAAAATTTACAATTAATAACCAGTAGACAGGATGTGCAAATTGCGGAACAAGATACGAGACTTGCAAAAAGCAATTATTTACCTGATGTTTTTGTGTCTGCTTCGGGAGCTTATATTGACCCTAAATTGGCTGAGGCATCAAATGGACAAAACCCAGAATTGTCTGCATTTGGGAATATAACTTTAAATCAAACCCTGTTCTCTGAATCGAACAATGCTAACATAAGTATTCAAAAAGCGTTGCAACAAGCACAAATAGAAAATTATAATAGTGAAGAACTAAATACCATTTTTAATGTTTCTACAGCATATTTTAATGCTTTAATTTTAAAAACTAACTATAAAATTCAAAGTCAAAATTTAGAACTGACGCAAACAAACTTGCAAATAGCCACACAAAATTTTGAAGCTGGTTTAGCAGGAAAAGTAGATGTATTACGTTTTAGAGGTGAATTAACAAAAAACATACAGGTTAAAGTAGAATCTATCAACCAACTTCAGCAAGGATTCTATGATTTGAATCAATTACTAAATAATCCAATTGATGCAAATATTGATGTTGATGAAGCGGAGCTAAAAGAAGGCTTATTTAGCGATTATAATTACAAGCAACTCGGGACGTTTTTAGATGATCCTTCATTAAAGAAACCATTCATTCAGTTTCTGATACAAGAAGCTATGGTAAATGCTCCCGAATTGAAAGTGTTAGATTTTAATTTACAAGCGACGGAAAGAAGTGAGCGTCTTTATGGTCCGGGAAGATTCTTGCCTACAATAGCGTTGCAAGGACAATATAATTATGAGTTTGGCAGGTCTGGTGTAGGAATTACATATCCGCCTATTTTTCAAATGCCACCAGATGGCTACTATAATGTTGGTTTAAGTGTTTCTCTTCCTATATTTAATCAGAATAAACAAAATTTGAATGAACAGATAGCAAGTATTCAAAAGGATCAATTAAATACAACGATAGAGGATTTCAGACTGACGATAGAAAAGAATATTAATGATGCAGTATTACAGCTTATTAACCAAATATCAAATATCGAACTCTCCAGAGTCTTTGAAGAAACGGCAAAGGAAACATTAGATTTAACCCAAACCTCTTATGCCAATGGCGCTGTAAATATTGTACAATTAATTGATGCTCAAAATAGTTATTTGGACGCGCAATTAGCAAGTTCTAATGCAACCTATAACTATTTATTAAGTTCAATGCAACTTGAGCGCTATTTGGGTAATTTTTTCTTATTACAAACAGAAGATGAACGCGCCGAATTTATTCGACGATTTTTAGAATACAGCAAAAATAATTAGTGACTAATGAAAACAAGGAGTCAAATGATAGTTAAGAAAATATTTAAAGCATTCTGGATATTACTTTTTTTAATGTGTTTTAGTTGTGGCAACAAAGATGAAGCACCAGAAGTAGTATTACGCCCTGTAAAATATGCCAAAGTCTCTTATTTTGGAGGCGATAGAGTGCGCAATTTTAGTGGCACTGCAAAAACCGAAAAGATTGTTAATTTAAGTTTTAGAAGCACTGGAATAATTGTAAAATTAGATATGAAACTCGGGCAAGTCGTTAAAAAAGGAGAACTTCTTGGACAACTTGATAATGTGCAGTCACGACTTAATTATGAAAGTGCGATAGAAACTAAAAACAGTTCAGA
>CAXMOQ010000040.1:0-16940 GCA_964195015.1 uncultured Flavobacteriaceae bacterium
TTCCTGCATCCGCAGAATAGGAGGTATGCAAATGAGTGTCTCCCCAAAGCGGTTTGTCATAATCTTTTGGTAGCGGAGTAGCTTCATAATCTCCAACATAAGGAGAATATTCTTTTTTAGTTTCTATCTTTGAGTCTGAAGTATCGGCTTTTTTAGATTTATTGTCTTTTTCATTACAAGAAAAAAGTAATATTCCAAGGCAAACAATTAATATTTTTTTCATAAAAAATTATTTAGGTGAATACCAAATAGGTGATGTATAAGCTCTTTGTTGAGCCGTCATAGGTACTTCTTCTCCCATGTCTTTAATATCGAATCTTAATTTGTCGAAAAGTGTCCAACGTGGCGTTGGAATTTCAATAACCCTTACATAATAGAAAGCTTCTATTTCAGAATCAAAATCAGGATCTGTCCAAACTGCTTTAAGTTCCGTTGCTCCAATAGAATTATCCCAAGTTGCATCTGCTAGATTTACCGTATTTCCTACAGCAGGAACTTTTCCATTAGCATCAATTGCTCTATCACCAGACCATTTTATATCATAAACTTGTTCTCCTAATGTACCATCATCATTTGCCCAACCCTTTACTATTTGAACTCTATCTAAACTTCCACCTTCTGGATCCATTAAAGCTTGAGCCATAAAGGTTGGTGCTTTGGATCCGTTCTTCTTAAGATCTCCTCCCATAGGAACGCCTTTAGCATATCCATTGGCAACATAGTCTCCATTTAAGTCAGCCTCAGAGAAATCAAACCCACCAAAGAACCGTACAGACATTCTAGGTCCTGTTGTTGCATAGGTTTCTTTACGTTTCATAGCATCCCAAAGTGATTCTCTTGTATTTTCTTGTGCCCAAACAGCTGCATAACCAGAAGCAACAGTTTGCCATGTCATAATGACACCTTGATCTGAAGTTACGAAAGGGTGTTTCCAACGTTCTGGGCTTGGTTCAACATTCGATGCTTTTCCAAAGAAATTATTATCATCGGCCGTAGCAAGTGAAGTATGCGAATCTGTACTTCCTATCAATCCAAATTTGAATGGATTTGTTCCTAATTGATTTTTGTATTTCAATCCTAATTTTAATGCAGATCGGGTATACTCACCCGCAAGCATGTCGTTAGTTTTTTTAACACTAAGGTCTAAGTTTCCAAAATCCCAATTTTCAAAATCTGCAAATTCATCATTTGGAGATAAAAATGGATGTGACTCACCGTCTCCTTTAATTTGAGTGGCTTCGTATAATGGTTCCCATTTAATTCTATTTTTTACATAGGTTTCATCAAAAGGTTCGCCATTCATTCTGGTTTCGGCAAACATGATTCCATTACTTAAATTCCCATTATGAGCAATGGCTAATACTTTTCCTCCAGTATTCTTTTCATAGCTTTCCAATTGAGGCCATAGTGTCTCTGGATCTGGAGATAAAGCATTAGTAACAGCCGGAATTTGGCCTAAAGTTTTATCAGCATCATCTCTATATATTACAACACGATGTAAATTATTCCCTTTGTCTAATGAGGTCCATTCGTATCCAATAAAAGCTGTAAATTTTCCTGGGTCATTGTATTTTTCTGCTGCTTCAACTGTCATTCCCCATACTGATTTTTGTAATATAGGATCATTAGGATTCATTTCCATTTTGGTATTAGAAAAGGCTTTAATTAACTCAAGAGCTGCAACGGCACCTTCACCAGATTTAATGAGTCCGTTCCATCTTTTTCCTTGTGTTGTTTTCATAACCCATTCATCTCCAGCATTAATGGCTTGGAAAAGCCCCATGCCGTCAGAGTGATCGGCAACAACTAAAAAATCTAGCGGTCGAGATAGTTTTGCTTTTATGCCGATTGAAGCCGTTACTTCTTCGCCTTTGGCAAATTTGTACGCCTCGTCCAGTCCAATTCGGTTTCCAAAAAGACCTGCATCCATTGAAAGGTTTGTGTGTAAATGGGTATCACCCCAAAAAACTTGAGTAGGGTGCTTATCTGCATCACTATTAGAGGTTTCAGACGTTACTTTTGCGTCTTCGTTATCGGATTGTACATCGGTTTTTTTGTCATTTTTGCACGCAATTAATGCTAACGAAAAGAAAAGAATGGCTAGTTTTTTCATAATTGAATTTGTTTGGTTTTTATTGGAGCATGAAATTACAAAAAATAACTACCAAAAAAAAAGATGTATCTAAATTATTCTTTTAGAGGGCTATACCAAATAGGAGAAGACCAAGCACGTTCTTGTAATGTTTTTACTATTTGATCAGGGAACTTAACATTGTCTCTAATTTCATCCCCTAGATTGCAACTGGCAGTAGGGATTTGTAACACTCGCAATAATAATAAGAACTATGCTTCTCATAATTATTTTGATATTGGTTAAATACTAAAACAGTTATAACTCTTTGAAAGAGCTATAACTGTTTTGGCGCATTTATTTAATAAGTTTTTGAAATTACTTAATAGGCTTTATAGGGTATTTCTTCATTAATTTAGCCATTTTTTTAGGAATGGTTTTCTCCCTTTTTTCCGGGTTTTCTTTTACTACGCCTGTAATGATGCCTTGCCAAACTAAATCTTTACTCATGCTATCATACATATCAACAACAAAAGTGCCTTCCATATAATCACTCTCACTGTATGTCGTCGTTGCAGAACCCATACCTACGCCACCATAACCCATGCCCCAACCTCGTCGACCACCATAATAACCCATGCCACCGGTGTAATTGGTATAGGCAGTAGTGCTAGTTTTTTGATTAACAACAATAAAAAGCGTGATTACTGCATCACCTCCGGTTTCAGAATATTTCATGCTACGAGAACTCAACTCAGAGGCCAAGGCATCCGTAATTCTTTTTTTGTCAAAGGCCGTTAAGATTTTGTCGCTGTTTTCTACCCAACCTGCAAAACTATAAGTTGTGTACTTGGTAAAATCTGTATTTTTGTCGTAATCACTTTTAACTTGTGCTTTCATATTGGTGGAAAACATTATCACCAATATTAATAATCCGAAACTTTTTATAGATATTTTCATATGGTAAGTATTTTATTTAATTAATATTACCTAAAGATATAAATTATCCTTTTGTAAAATCTTAAAATTATGACTAATGTCTCTTTTTTCCCGAGTTTAATTTTTTTAAAATTAGTAAAGAGTTTATAATAGATGGATTTTTACTTCATATATTTTTCAAAACCTAATTTAGATGGTATCAAAAAATATTAGAGTCTAAACAAAGCTAATATTTAGGTTAAAGTAATGAACTTTTATAATGTAGCTTTTATTAAATGGGGTATCATACTTGCATTGAAAATATAACTCCGATAAACTTGTAAGCGTTAGGCTTGAGGCATTGAATAAAATAGTATTCCGTTAAAAAAGTAATAATCTTTCGTTATACTTTGTTTTTATACATAAATTTGGCTTGCTAAACTGGCGAAGGAGATAAAAAGCATTTTTTATTTAATAAAAAACTGGTTTGGAAATAGAAAAATGAAAAAAATTATTACGCTATTAATTTTTATATTAAGCCTTAACGCATTCTCCCAAATTCTAGAGCCTGTTAAGTGGGAATTTGAATCACAAAAAATAGGCGATAACGAATTTGAATTAATCTTAACCGCGAACATAGACACTCATTGGGCGGTATATTCTCAATTCGTTGATGAAGGAGGACCAATACCAACAGAGTTTACCTTTGAGGATAGTGAATCCTTCACATTAATTGATGGCGTTATTGAAAGTGACGAAAATAAGGTGACTAAACATGACCCTGTTTTCGAAATGGTAGTATCTAAATTTTATAAAAAAGCAACATTTACACAAAAGATAAAGCTATTGGTGACGATGTAATTATAAAAGGAAGTCTTGTGTTTATGACCTGTGATGATGAACGCTGTCTAGCTCCAACAGATGTATCCTTTCAATTTAATTTATCGGATTCAGGAACAAGTTTAGGTCAAGAAACTATAGCAGATAATATTGTAGTTAACAACGAAGACACTAATAGTATATTATATGGCTTATCGCCAAGCGAAATAACAAGGTCTAATTTAAAATGTGAAAACGAATATACATCAATAACAGGAGAGGTTAAATCTGAAAAATCACTATGGAATGTTTTTGTTCTAGGATTTTTGGGAGGCTTATTAGCCTTGTTGACACCTTGTGTGTTCCCAATGATTCCTTTAACGGTTAGTTTCTTTACTAAAAAAAGTGATGAGAAGAAAAGCTCTGGAATTTCAAAAGCTGTCCTTTATGGGTTTTTCATTCTGGCAGTTTATTTAATATTAAGTATGCCATTTCACTTATTAGACTCTGTTAATCCTGATATATTAAACGAGATTTCCACCAATGTATGGTTAAATGTTATTTTCTTTTTGGTATTCCTGTTTTTTGCGTTTTCATTTTTTGGATATTATGAGCTTACACTTCCGGCGAGCTGGACAGCAAAAACAACAAAAGGAGAAAACGTTGGCGGTGTCTTAGGCATATTCTTTATGGCATTAACTTTAGCTTTAGTGTCCTTTTCATGTACGGGGCCAATATTGGGTTCTTTATTAGCAGGGTCGTTAACCGCCGATGGAGGTGCCTGGCAATTAACTGCCGGCATGGGAGGATTTGGATTGGCTCTTGGATTACCATTTGCATTATTTGCTATGTTTCCTAATATGATGAATTCACTACCTAAATCTGGAGGTTGGTTGAACACGACTAAAGTTGTTCTAGGATTTTTGGAATTAGCATTGGCGTTTAAATTCTTGTCTAATGCCGATTTAGTCAAACATTGGGGGATTCTAAAAGTTGAAGTTTTCCTTGGCTTATGGATTATTATTTTTGCGGGACTGACCTTGTATATATTTGCAAAAATTAAGTTTCCGCATGATTCACCGGTAAAGAGACTATCGTTTTTTAGAATATCCTCTGGATTATTGGTTGCTGCTTTTACTATTTATTTAGCTTCTGGATTTAGAGTAATTAAAGAAACCAATACGTTTACACCTTTAACCTTGTTAAGTGGACTAGCACCTCCTGTTGGATATAGTTTCTTGTTTCCAAACGATTGCCCTAATAATTTAGATTGTTTTAAAGACTTAAAAGAAGGCATGACTTATGCTCAAAAAGTGAACAAACCTATTATGCTTGATTTTACTGGATATGCTTGTGTTAATTGCCGTAAAATGGAAGAGCATGTATGGCCTGATAAAACAATTGACAATTATTTACGTAACGATTATGTGCTCATTTCGTTATATGTGGACGACAAAAAGGAGTTGCCCCAAGACCAGCAAATTGATGTAAACCGAATCAATGGAGGTACTCGAAAATTGGAGAGTTACGGACATAAATGGGCAAATTTCCAGACACAGTTTTTTCAATCCAATTCTCAACCTTATTATGTGCTTTTAAGTCCTGATGGGAAACAAATATTAAGTGAACCCGTGGGTTATACACCTAATGAAGAAGATTATGCACAATTTTTACAATGTGGTTTGGATGTGCTTGAACAGAGTAAATAAAACTTTTAAATTTACAGTTAGATTGATAATCTATCCTTAAGGTAAAGAATTAATACAATGGATAATAACGCAGTACAATCATCTCATATAGAATCTAAAAGTGCTCTCGAAGACTATTTCAAACCCTTTAGAAAACAGATTGTAGGCATAGACCAAACATTTCAATCACCTTATGGAGAACAGAAAATTATCTATGCCGATTGGACAGCCAGTGGCCGACTGTACAGACCAATAGAAGAGAAATTGCTCAACGAGATAGGACCTTATGTAGCCAATACACATACCGAAACGTCTATTACTGGGTCTTCCATGACGCTAGCGTATCATAAAGCGCGTAACATTATCAAAGATCATGTCAATGCCTCTAAAGATGATGTGCTTATTACTTTAGGAACAGGCATGACGGGTGCCGTAAATAAATTCCAACGCATCTTGGGATTAAAAGTCTCTGAAAGCCTGAAAGATTATACTCAAGTTCCGGATGCTTTGCGACCAATTGTCTTTATTTCTCACATGGAACATCATTCTAACCAAACCTCATGGTTGGAAACCATTGCCAAAGTTGAGGTCATTCCATGCGATAGTGAAGGACTTATTTGCCTTGAGAGTTTTGAAAAACTATTGCATCAATATAAGGATCATCCCATAAAAATTGCATCTGTAACCGCATGCTCTAATGTTACAGGAATAAAAACAGAGTATCACAAGGTAGCTAGGCTTATTCATAGCTACAACGGCTTGTGTTTTGTAGATTTTGCCTGTTCGGCACCTTATGTAAATATTAATATGCATCCGGAAGATGAAGAAGATTATCTGGACGCCATCTTTTTTTCTCCTCATAAGTTTTTAGGCGGTCCAGGAGCTTCAGGGGTTCTTATATTCAACAAAAAACTATATAAAAATTTAGTGCCAGATAATCCTGGAGGTGGTACGGTGTCTTATACCAACCCTTGGGGCGATCACGATTATATTGATGATATTGAAACTCGGGAAGATGGCGGTACACCGGGATTTTTACAAGCTATAAAAGTAGCATTGGCAATACAGCTTAAAGAACAAATGGGTGTGGAAAATATATTGGGAAGAGAACATGAAATAAATGCACGTATCTTTAAAGCGCTTTTCGATATTGAAAACCTAACTATTCTTGCAGAAGAACATACCGATAGGCTTGGCGTCTTTTCGTTTTATATAGATGATGCACACTATAATTTAATTGTAAAATTATTAAACGATCGCTTTGGTATTCAAACGCGAGGTGGTTGTTCTTGCGCAGGAACTTATGGTCACTTTTTACTCAATGTAGATCAATTAACATCGAAAGCCATTGAACAAAAAATATTGGAAGGTTGTTTGATGGAACGGCCAGGATGGGTTCGTATGTCTATACATCCTACCATGACTAATGCAGAAGTAGATTATATCTGTGACGCTATAAAAGATACGGCAAAAAACTTCAAACTATGGAGCGAAGATTATAAACACAATGTCATAAAAAATGAGTTTGAGCATAATAGTAATATCAATACAGAACAACAGATTACAAAAAATTGGTTTAACGTTTAGCCAATAGGAGTAATAACACTGGTTTTTTACTACTAAATTTAAGTTAATCAATGAATAGTTCCTCTGGCGGAATTAGCATATTAAGTTTTTCTTTAAAAGAGTCTTGCATTAATGATAATCCATATTGATAAGAGGCGTTCATCCAGCCAAAACCTTCCTGGGTGATATATTCAAAATCGGTTCCTACATTACCATATTCTGCAAATACTTTATGAGTAGCTGCAACCACATCATATTTTTCAGGAATTGTACCATTATAATCGATGGCATTCTTTGTAATCATAAATAACCACCTATAAATTAATTCTTGTGCTTCTTCAATAAATCCATAATTGAATAAGCCTTTCCAAATCATCATTTGGTGTGGCGCCCAACCATTGGGATAATCCCATTGACGCTGTGGTCTGTCTATTGATATTGCTCCTCTGCTTAACGCTGTGCATCCAGCAATTCCTCCTTTTTCCTTTAATAACGGAATAGCCTTCTTAACCAACTTATGTGCTTGTTCTATGGAACATAAATTTGCCCATAAAGGCGCTAAAGTTGAAGCCGCCAAAAATCGAGACTGTTCATTTTTAACAAAATCATAATCAAAATATAAGCCTTCTTCATCATTCCATAAATATGTATTTACAGCCCTTTTTCTGGTTTCCGCTTTCTCATCCCAGTACGTGGAAGTATATTGCTGGTTATTATACTGAAAGTTATTATTGAATTGTGCTTTAATGACTTCAGCAAAATCTGTTTCATATTTATAAAGCATGGCATTAAGTTCTACCAAATTTAAATCTGCACAATTTCCTTCTATTCTATATGAAGTATCATGCCCAGATTCTCTAACGGTTCTGTCATGAATAAAATAATTGTCCAGTTCTTCATTAAGAATACTTTCATTAGCATACTCTTGTATATATTCCGAAATAGACAAATTAGCTTTGGAAGCATAAGGTTTAATTATGGCATTGTAGTGCCCTTCTTCGGCTTCTGGTGTAATGCCAAGACCTTCGGCCAAATATCTGTTGAGTCCATTATGGGTTAGCCTTTTTTCTTTAACCATCCAAACGGTTTCATATTCTTTAATTGCGGTTTGCAGATGAGATTTCAACCAATCTTTATCTTTCGTTATTTCGAAAACTTCCCGAATTAAGCTAGAATAAAATGGTGGTTGCGTTCTAGTTAAATAATACGAACGATTGGCGTTGAGGATTTTTCCATAATATTCAATCTCATACTGAAAATTATCCGCCATAGCCTTTGCCAAATCAACCTTACCGTCAATTAACAACCCTATTGATTCAAAATAACTATCCCAACCATACATTTCATTAAAACGTCCTCCTGGAACAACAAAAGGAACGCCTTTTACGTTACCATTACCCTTTTCTAATTTTAATGAAAGAATACCGGGTTTTGTGTTGATGGATTTAACGTATTGAGGAGTTACTTCCCTTGGAAGTCTAACGGCTTTAATCGAATATTGAGCTTCTAAAGATTTATAATAGTTAAAGGCTAAATCGTCTTGATAAGGAATATATATAGGCAGTTTTTCAGCCGTCAACGACTCATTTTTGGTATCTGAAATTAAGTTCTCAATACCTTGAGCATCCATAGTTCTCGTCAGCCCTTTCCAAAAATAATCCCGTATCATTCTGGAAATTCTAGTTATTGGAAGTTCTTCAATTTTGGTTAATGGAATCTCTGCTATTTGCTTGCCATCATTTTTCGAAATAACCAGTTCCTGGAGTAAATTTGATAAATGATAAGTGCCTTTTACCACATAGTCTTCTCCGTTGGTAGATTGAATCGCAAATGCCTTTGGACCTTTATCTTCAATGGTTAATTTTTTATCACCATCGGTGTCTTCCTGCTTTAATAGGCGGTCTAAAGTATCTTCAATATTTAATTGGAATTTCATGGTTGTATTGCAATTTCACGTTTGGAAAGCTTATCTATAAATAAAACAAAGACGATTAATAAAGACATTGGAATGAGCAAGAAATAAAAGGCGTTAGCCCCTCCGATGCTTTCGAATAATTCACCGACAATCCTTGATCCTATAGTTCCACCTAGTGCTGAAAATATAATTATTAGTCCTGACATTGGAGAATGTAGGCTTTTGGGTAAAGAACTTAAAACCGTAGAGTTTAACAATGGATATATTGGAGCAATAAATAACCCTATTAATGGTAAGATAAAGCCTAACATTGGCACTTCGGTGATACTTTCTATTTCTGATAAAGCCTTTATATCCACCTCTAATTGAGGTAATACGCTCAATAAAATTCCACCGGAAATAACAATACAAATAATAACCAAATACACCCAGGACATATACTTTGTGAGGTATCCGGCAACGAACCTTCCAAATGCCAGTGTAAGCGCCAATATACTGGCCATTTGTACACTTAAAACCGAACTAAAATTGAATATTTTTTTATTAAAGGTAGGCAACCAGGTCATTATACCTTGTTCGATCATTACAAATAAAAATGCTGAAACTATAAATACCAGAACAAGTTTTACAGCCATTAACTTAAGGGATCCCATTAGGTCTTCCTTTAAGTTAGATCCTATGGATTCAACCTTGTACTCTATTTTGGAGAAAAATAGAAATATAAACGATATCAAGATCAGCCCACATAATACATAATATACATTTAACCAGGAATTTTCATCTTCTGAATAAAAGGCGGGAAACAGAAAATAGGCCAATGCAATACCCAACATAAAAAACCCTTCAATGGAACTCATCATAGAAGCGTGTTCTTTTTTTGAAGAAGTTAAGATGCCTATAAGCGAATAAACTGATAATTTTATAAGAGCAAAACTAATTCCTATGGACAAGAACAATATTTTAGTATAGAAAAAAGTATTTCCGGAAATCATTAGCAAACAGCCAAAGAATACTATCGCCAAACCTGTAAGCATGGCTTTTTTATAACCAAATCGCGGCAAAAACGAGGCTACCAAAAAGGAAATTATTGCAATTGGCAGATCCTTAAAAGCCTCTAGCAGCGAGGCTTGAGATTCAGTAACATTGTAAACATCGATGGATTTTTCTATAACGATACCAACACTGTTAAGCAGAATTGCAAAAACAAAATAATTAACATATATGGATATTCTGATGCCTAGATTTTTCATGATTATTCCTGTTTTTAGATGAAATTTAAAGGGTATTCATATGGTATTATTCTTCAGGAGGTACATTCAATCTCATTGCCAAAATAGCTGAAATAGCAAAGAAAACACCACCAAAAAGAATAGCATTTACAGCACTATTATCAAGTAAGCGCTTAATAATCGATCCAAAAGTAATAGTTTGTATAAACATAGGTATTACAATCATCATATTAACAATACCCATATAAACTCCTCTTTTTCCGTGCGGTACAATTCTTGATACCATAGAATATGGAATTCCCATCATAGCAGCCCAACCAATACCTAGAAAAAGCATGGGTAAAAATATTAAGATCTGATTTTTTATAAATGGCATACTAAGCATCGCAATAGCAGATAGAAATAGACTAGCCACATATACCTTTTTATTACTGAATTTTTTAGCTAGAGGAACTAATGCTAATGCTACAAGCATAGTTACAAAATTATAAGAACCATTCATTAAAGCCGCTTTTCCTAATGCCGCCCCTTTATCTAAATCAAGACTTTCCCCCAGCATAGGAGCAATAAACTGCCAATAACAAAATAAAGCATACCATTGAAAAAGATATACTGCTGACAAACGCCACATAAATTTAGGCATCCCTCCAATAGCTCCAGCTATTTCTTTTATGGGTTCAAAAATTCGATGTAATAAAGGTTCTTGTTTGCTTAAATTAATAGCTTCCAATTCTTTAGTAGAAGGAGGTATTTCCGGCGTTTTTAAAACTGACCAAAGAATAGTGGTTATAGAAGCGACAGCACCTATAAAGAATGAATAATAAAGCCATTTAGGAATTGTTTTTGCGGCTGTATCAGCACTTTCTACACTAAACCAATCTTGAAAAAGAAATATAGATAAGTTAGCCAAAACAATTCCAGCACCTACAAACAAACTTTGCATTTGAAAACCAAAATTAAGTTGACTATCTGGTAACTTATCACCTATAAAAGCCCTATAAGGCTCCATTGCAGTATTATTACCTACGTCTAAAAGCCAAAGTAACCCAACAGCAAACCATAGCTCTGGACTATATGGAAATGCAAACAAACATAAACTTCCTATTATGGCACCTATAAGAAAAAATGGTTTTCGACGTCCAAATTTCGGTGACCACGTTTTATCTGATATTGCCCCAATTAAAGGTTGTATTAACAGTCCTGTTATAGGTCCTGCTAAGTTTAATAATGGTAATTGATCATGGCTAGCTCCTAGAAATGAAAAAATAGGATTTATAGCTGTTTGTTGTAATCCAAAACTAAACTGTATTCCAAGAAATCCTATATTCATATTCCATATTTGCCAAAAGGAGAGTTTAGGTTTTTTAAAGGTCATATCATTTATTTTTTGTTTAGAATATTTAAATCCTTATCTATAATAACATTAGCAAATTTGTAGTGGGGTTTGATAATTCGATGTTCAATCTCTAATATTTGTTCGTTAAAATCATTGATAGGATCTCTACCACGCTTAATTCTTGACTTTCTGGTATCAAGATAAGTAGTTTCTATGAATATTTTATAATCTGGATGGGCTAAAGTACTTACATAGGTTCCTTCTACAACACAAAAATCAAATTCGCCACTGTTAACTGGTTCTGTAATAATTATATTTTCTTCATAAATAACAAGAGGCTTAATTACAGAAATTCTCTTTTTAAAATCTAAAATGTGAGTATCTAGCATATCTGTTTTTACTTCATTAACACCTACATTTTTAATATTCTCTAATCGATTATTATGATTATCGGTTGGAGGTAATTTAAAATAGTCGTCTAAATGAAATAAAAAACCTCTTAAGCCAGTGTTCTTTTCAATATCTTTTTGAAGTGCATATGCAAGTGATGTTTTACCACAACCTGATTCACCTCCAACCGAAATACATATTCGATTATTATTAATTAGATTATCTCTTAATTCAGAAATAACAAAATTAGTAATATCTTTATATGAAGAATAATATGTTAGTTTATCTCCAATCATAGTCCTAATTTAAGTTTATAGGAATCATCTTTTATTGCATGATACATGAAAACAATTCCTGAAGCCGTAAAACCCATTTGAGTTTTTCCTTTTAGCTGTAAATTGTTAGAAGTAATATATTCCTGAAAATCCCAATCCGCATTTTTGGTAATACTTTCAAAGGCTAAAACGATGCTCTTAACTTCTTCCTGTAAATCATTATTTGCTAAACCCAAACAGAACAAGCCCATCCAAACAGGCCAAATACCACCATTATGAAAGTTATACGGCGCATTTTTAAAAGCGTAAGAATAATTCCCCTCAATATAATGCCAATCATCATCACCTTTTTGTATAGCTGGCCAAAAAGCAGGAATGAGTGTTTTAGAAATATCTTTTTTAAATGATATTATAGAGCTTGAAAGTGATTCCTTTTGACCATCGTTCAATTTAAAGTTTAACAACGCTAGGGCATTCCCAGCAGCATCAAATCGTGTGTCGTAAACCCCTGGAAGTATAAAGGAGCAGAAGTGGGATATGTTTTTAGAACAAGCTTTCTCATAAGAAGATTTCTGATAAATTTGATCCCCATGATAATCCTTTAAAGGCCAGAAATTAATATTTGTTTTACTCTTAATTTCAGAAAATACATTAGTATCGTCTTTATTAATCCTTAACCAAAGTGCTTCCCCCCAAAGCCTTAGGGTATTATCATAAAGTGTATAACCATGTATAGGATACTCATCTGCCCAGTTACCACTCAACGGTGTATAAATCCATCCTTTACCATTAAATTCAATGGTCTTTAGATAGGTTCTACAATTTTCAATTACAGGTTTTAAGAAATGCCAAGTACTTATATCTTGCGTATTTAAATAGTACAAACAACTGCCAACAATAAACCAAGTGTTTGTATCAACGCGACCCACTAAACTTCCATAAGACACATCGGTATCAACTTCGTTTTTTAATACATTAGATGGGATTATCCCGCTTTCATGCTGATGTTCGGCAAGTGTTAATAATGATGTTTTTAAACTTTCTATAACAAGTTGATCTTCTGCCAAGATACCGGAAATTCCACAAATAATGCTGTCTCTAGCCCAAATACGTTTATAATTATCAGATTCTACACTGCTCGCTTGAATGCCTTGTGATGTGCTTAATTGCCTCAATAATTTAAGGGCATCATCATAAAGTATATTAAGCTGCTCATGCATATATTAATTCTTTAAAGGCATGTAGATTTCTGCTTCCCATTCTAAATCATTACCACCAGTATGAGGATCGTTTAAATAAAATTCAACAGGTAAATTTTCTATTTCAATATGATTTGTTTTGGCATAATCTATAATTTGATACCAAGCCATATTTGAAACCGCATAGTTTCCGTTGAAAACAACTTTTAAAGCTTCTTTTTCGGTAGTTTTTTTAAAACTTACGGCATTTGTTTCAGGAAAAGTGTTTTGTTCCTTTATTGGAAAACAGAAATCGAATTTAATTATGTCGTTGTCAACATCCCATTCAGTAATTTCCAAAAAAGGATCTCCAACCAATTCTAGATTATTATCTTTTATATAATACATGACAATATAAATATTTTTAGTCATTGTACTTGCTTTCTGATCACGCTTCGATTCTAAAGAAATATAGGCACAATGCTGTTCAGGGATTACAGCTTTTGTGACATTAGAAAGCTTATAATTTTGAGCGTTTTGAATTAAAACATCTCTAAAATCTTTAACAATGGAAATACTTTTTTTAACGAAATCATTCTTTATAAAAATAGCACTTAGGTTTTGTTTAAAGCTAGATTCTTCATCTTTAATCTTTACTACTACCAAAGTTGTAGAATCATTTTTCTTTTCTAAAAGCCAATTAATGCTAAAAATAGAATCACCTGATATTATTTTTTGATTAACACTTTTAAAAGGAGTACGCTCAATAAGTTCTATAAGATTATTACCATCTTTTAACTCTAATAGGTGATCATATACTATTCCTAGAGATTGTGCAGTTGTAAATGTTACTTTATAATTATAATCTTTTAATAAAAAGTACCAAGTGAGTCCAGCCACTAAAACAAAAAGGAAAATAAACTTTATAATTCTCATACTAATAATACTAATTCTTCATTTTTAGGCTTTCGTTTACTAAATCCCCCACTTTTATACCTTGCCCAATGCCAACCTCTACAGCAGTTCTATAGTGAATTCCACCATACATTCTACTAATAGCAGCTTCTTGTGCTGCTGCATTAAAAGAAGTAAACGAACGTATTGGTAAACCGTACAGTGTTTCTGTATCATCTAAAAAGCTAAAATTATCGCCAAACACTTGTGTTAACACAGTTGATGCTGCCCCTGATACTACAGAATGACCACTTGTATATTCTGGAAAAGGTGGTGTTTGTAAAATAGGTTTCCACTCATCATTAAAATAGGTATTAATTAAAGTTTCTGGTCGTACTAAATTACTTCGGTATTTTTCGTCCCAACAACTTATAAAAGCATCTGCAATAGCTATAGATGTTTTTGCGTAGGCAAACATGGTTCTATCAAAATCTGCTCCTTCAGTTTTGCAAGCAATTTTGGTAATGCCAATCCAATGCGCTCCCGGTGTTATTTTTTTTGTTGCAAACATTAAGTGTCCGCGCGTTACAGAAACGTATGGATTACAATCCCAAAATTGGGCAATTTGCACTTCTTCAGACTCATCTCCATCTGCCGTAATTTTATTGCTTATATCGTAAACTTCTTTTAATTCTTTATAAAAGTCTGAATTTTCATCCATTGAAAATTCTGGTGGTGGCACTGGCTTAAATTGTGCTGAAGAATCAATAACAAAAGGTCTAATTTTACTCCAATGTGGTTCTAAACCATCCATATAAGATGGAGGTGTTGGTTGCCAACGTTCTTCGTCTTCAGAGTCTACTCTAAATTTAGACATGGTTCTTGTTTGGCTATAATTGTCTTTATTCATCCATTCTAAAATGAAACCTGAAACCTCTAAACCATATTCTTTTGAGTCTTCAAATTGTGAGGCGTTTTTAGTTTCCCAAACTTGATACAAACTATCACGAAATTCTTCAATAACACTTTCAGAAAAAATTAAATGCTTGCTCAAATCCATGTGGGCAACCAAAGCCGACAATTGATAATTAACATCTTTCGCAGCGTCTGCTTTAGGAATCTCACCTAAATGATGTATTTGTTTTGCCAATGAATTATATGTTGGGTTATTCTGCGCTATAATTTCGTAAGCTGCAATATTTGGATATGCAAACACTCTACTTGCTACTGGTGGTGAAAAAATATCGTGAACCATTACCTCCACAACTTTATCTACAGATTCGTGAAACTCGTCTGTTGTGATTTCGATGGGCTCTGAATTATTTTTACAAGCAACTACCAAAAGTAATGTAGCAACTAACAATAAGGATAATTTATGCAACTTCATAATCAAAAAAATTAATGTATTAATTCGTACACTTGAGCCTTATCATTATTAATTGTTACTAACAGGTAAGGCTTTCCTTTTAGTGATATTATATTTAATTGTCTAATGGCTTTCCCACTAAAATCCAATCCAATGGAGTTGCCTAAAATCATGTCGTGTTCATTATTAATAAGTACTCCTGGAAAGGAATCAAACCTACCATGAAACGGCGTAACGCCAAAATAGTTTCCTGCTGCCAACACTTCTTTTTCTCCATTAGAGTCAAAATCATAACTTAAAAAAGCTGTGATAGGGGATACTTGCAATTCATTTTTAAATGGTATGAATGAGAACCTATTATTCTCGTTTTTTAAATAACCGGAATGAAGTTCATGAACTTCCAAAATATCTGTTTTTTTCAAAACGGTCTTATCAAATATCTCTTCAATTGATTTTCCGGCAAAATCTTTATAGGCAGTAAATTTTTTCTTTAAACTTACAATTTGACTCGCGAGTTCATCCAACCCTAAAAGCGGATAGTACTTACCATTCTTATAGATACAAACAACTGTTTCGGAACTTTCATTATTGTCAAAATCACCATAATACATTCGCATTGGATGTTTTTCGTAAGCCTTAAATTTTGAATTTGTCCCCCAATTCCCTAAAAGAAAATCGGTGTCTCCATCATTATCTATATCGAATGGTTCTATTTGCTGCCAGAGGCCGTTTAATTTTGAATCAATAATTTTTTCTTCTGTGAAGAATCCATTACTGTTTTTAAAGAATTTAGGAGGCATCCACTCTCCAACTAAAATAAGATCGGTAAAACCATCATTATTAAAATCGTTCCAAATCGCATCTGTAATCATCCCTGCCTTTTGAAGGGCTTCATTTTGCACTATTGAAAACTCTCCGTTATCATTCTTTAATAGATGAGATATAGGTATATTCCCAAAATCGTTTGATATGGTATTGCTTCCTATGAAAATATCTAAATCACCATCTTTATCAAAATCATTCACTTTTACAACCGATGCATTTTCAAAAAATTCTGGAAGTGACTTAATATCGAAGCCTTCTTCATTTTGAACATAATAATTATCAAGTAAAGGTTTTGCTTTATTACCAAAATGCGCACCACCAGTTCCTATAAATAAATCATTTTTACCATCTTTATTAAAATCTGAAATCACTGCGGTAACATCTTCTTTTATCGAATCATTTGCAATAACAGCTATTTGCTTTTCAACATAAGTAGAATCTGTCTGTATGTAAATTTTCGCAGTTTCAAA
>CAXMOQ010000041.1:0-16812 GCA_964195015.1 uncultured Flavobacteriaceae bacterium
TATATATAATAGAAATATATATACCTGTGATGTATATACCCTGTTTAAGGAATAGTATATACACTATGGTAAACATACACACTCGTTGTGTGGCATTAAAAAAATGGAGTAATGAAATTAAATAGTAAAAAAAGCAATGATTTATGAGTATTATTCGAGTATTATTTATTCTGTTATTTGGGGCTTTTGCCATTAGCTCTCAGGCACAATCCGCTGTAGAGATTAGAGTCAACTTAAGAGGATACCCAAGCAATATGCCGAAAAAAGCACTTATTCTTAGTAGAGGAGCATTGGACAATCCAATATTGATATTAAAAAACGATAAAGGAGTAACACTAAAACAGTACAAGTGCCCACCTCATGAAAAGTCTTGGCATCCATTTTCTCATTATTATTTGGCCGATTTTTCAGATTTTCAGAAGGTAGGAAAGTATTACTTTGAACTAAAAGAGGGCGAAATTGTAAGTCAATTTTTCACTATTGGTGCTTATCCTAAATGGCAAGAAGATGTCATTAGTTTTATAAGAACACAACGTTGTGGTTTTAATCCGTATACCAAGAAGTTCTGCCATCAAAGAGACGGGTTAAGTTTTTTCGGTAAAAGATTGGATTCTACCAGAATTGATGCCACGGGAGGTTGGCACGATGCTGGTGACCAGTTAAAATATCTTATTACAAGTAGCAACACTACTGCCAGATTGCTTATGGCGTATCAAATGAAACCAAGCAGTTTCAATGATGAGTTTGATGCTAGAGGTTTACAAGGTGCAAATGAATTACCTGACGTGCTTGATGAAGCAAAGTGGGGGCTGGAATGGATATTGAAGCTTCACCCAAGTCCCGATGAACTGTACCATCAAGTAGCAGATGATAGAGACCATCGAGGATTTAAACTACCGCATGAAGAAAATGCTGATTATGGATGGGGACCAAATAGTTTCAGACCTGTTTATTATGCTACAGGTAAGCCACAAGGTCTTTCTAAATATAAAAGCCAAGCAACTGGAATCGCTAATTTAGCCGGTCGTTCGTCTGCGACCCTAGCATTAGGGTATCAAGTGTTTAGCCAGTTTAAGGAATATGAAGTATTTGCTCAAACATGTCTGAAGGCTGCACACGAACTTTACAACATGGGTAAGCAGCAAGAAGGATACCAACAAGGTAACAGCTTTGGAGCTCCTTATCGCTATGAGGAAAACACTTGGGCGGACGATATGGAATGGGCTGCGGCTTGTTTGTACAAGGTTTCCAAAGAGGAAAAATTTCTTAAAGATGCTAGAGCTTACGCAAAAATCATTGGCAACTGGTCTTGGATGGAGCGAGATACTGCCAGCCACTACGAAATGTATCCCTTTGTAAACATGGGGCATTATGCCTTGTGGCAAGTTGGTGATTCAACAGACAAAAAAGAGATGAGCTCGTATTATGAACACAATCTAGAAAATATAAAAAAGAGAGCGGAGAAAAACCCGTATGGGGTAGGTCATTTGTTTATATGGTGTTCTAATAATCTCGCTGCTGCAGTCGCTACACAAGCGATGTTATATGAAGAAATGACAGGTTCAACAAAATATCGATTTCTCATGCAAAATCATATAGATTGGTTATTAGGGTTAAACCCATGGAATTCGAGTATGATTACAGAAATTCCTGAGAACGCTGATACGCCAGTAGATGTACACATGCCATTTTGGAGAATTTATAAAAAACCTATCAAAGGAAGCCTTGTTGATGGTCCACTTTGGTCCACCATTCACGATAAAATGATAGGAATTACGCCATCTGAACCTGATGAATATACCCATTTACAGCCAAAACGCATCAAGTACATGGATGACTGGGCGGATTATAGTACAAATGAGCCAACATTGGATGGTTCGGCAGAATTACTTCTTATTTTAACCAAGTTGAGCAGTGAACAAAATTAATTTAAGTTTCTTATTTTTTCTAATCAATATATCGCTTTATGCACAAAGTATTGTTGATATGGAAGGAGCAGTTATTAGGTCTGATACCTTGAATAAAAATATTTACCTATGTTTTACTGGTCATGACCATGTTGAAGGTTTTGAATATGTAATAAACGTTCTAAATAAACAAAAAGTGAAAGGGTCATTCTTTCTTACTGGTGATTTTGTAAGGAGTAATGAGGATATAGTAAAAGACATTGCAAAAAACGGGCACTTTGTGGGAGGTCATTCTGATAAACATCTCTTGTACTGCGACTGGACTAAAAGAGACAGCCTTTTACATTCAGAAAATCGTATAAAAAAGGATATTTTACAGAACCTTCATGCTTTGAAAAAGCTAGAAATTTATCCAAAATATTTTATGCCGCCATATGAATGGTACAATCAAAAGGTGGTAGAAATAGCCTCACAATTGAACCAAATAACGGTCAGTTTTTCTAGCGGTACTCTTTCCAATGCTGATTATACAACACCTGATATGCCCAACTATATCTCAAGTAATGATATTATAGAAAGCATATATAACTATCTAACATTAAACAGTATGAATGGTTTTCACTTGCTAATTCATCCTGGCACTAGCCCCAAAAGAAAGGATAAATTCTATTTACGACTAGATGAACTAATTACTAAATTAAAGAAGGAAGGCTATAAATTTTCGAAGTTTTAATTTTTAGAAAGGTGGAGCAAGATTTACGAAACATCAAATATTTTTAATGAAAAGGGAAATAACGACCGCACAACAATAAATATAGGTCATTGCCCTGAAAGCTAAAAGGGAAGCTATCCACCCCCCTTCAACCTACTCATCTCTAAACTAATCTTTCTTTCAACTATCTTCCCATAACTATCTTGCGTTATTTTCATACTACTATGTCCTAAAAGTTTACTAACAATCTCCATCGGCACATCATTATAAAGTAAAAGTGTACTAGCAAATGTTCTTCTAGCTATATGTGTGGTTAGATTTCAATACAAAAAGTATTATACCAATGTTTATAATACTTTAAGTTGTTTGAGGTACAAATAAGGTACATATTTTGTAGGAATTTACAGTAATATTATAGTTGCAATAAAAATCCTTAAAACATGTGCCACGAGGGATTTTTAATTACAGAATATAGACATTACACTGTGTCTAATCTCATTAAGACTACCTTACAGCACGTAATGCTAAATTGCAAATAAAATCTATGGATAATTAATTTTATCTTAGTAAACATGTACTTTTTAATTTAGCTTACCTAAAAATATTGATTAGTTCATTATGCTATTAAAAAAATGCTTCAATTCGTATCACTAGTTATCTATAAAATAATTCCTTTATATTTAGTGGTCCCACATGTAACTATTTGTTGTATACTAATGTGGAGTAATGTACAGTAATATGCATTTTTTATTCAATAAATGTACTTATGTGATATTATATATGTGCCCACATATTCTAGAGCATATTTCTGAACAATCCATTAGAAATAATTGTGATTTTTGTTAATTACTTTTTCTAATATTCATCACTATAGATTATTCAATTTTAAATTCATTTTTCAGTTTAATAAGTACCTCTTTTTGTTTATCATTTAAATTATCTGCCGTAAAAATTGAGATTCCTTTTGCACCTTTTTTCTTTGTCAATCGAATGGCTTTTTCAAGATCTTCTGGATTTAAGGCTGGACTATATAATCCGGCAAATATGGGAAAATCAACGTCATTAACACTTTGTTCTGCTGCGAACCCAATCCAATTAATATTTTCACGATAAAAGTTTTGATATAGCATTGGATATGCTCCATCCAGATTCCAATCGTTCCAAGCTTGTCGTACCATTTGACGTGACATTTCTGGAAATGGAAATACTGCAGCTGTCATTTTATGACCATTTTCATGAGCGATCTCTACTAGTTCGTTTACTAAACTTGTAATCGAATTTAATCTGTATTGTCTCCATTCTGTACTTAATTCCGGATGTTCCATATCTATAGGATCTTTATCAAACAGTTTTCTAAATCCTTCACGAGCGATGGGATGATAACCATAATCATATTCTGGCATTTCATAATTTTGTACCAATCCATATTTAGGTTGTAAATCTGCTCCAAGAATAACATCACAATATCTCACATAATCCAAATGTATTGAGGCCAGACCCTCAATTTTTGTTAGTTTTCTTACATTACTTTTTATATACTCACGTGCTTCGGGATGAAATGGACTCAACCATTGGTAATAATCCACATATGCTCTGTATTCTAATGAGTTATTACCTAATCTATTAACGGCATACCATTCTGGATGTTTATTACATATGGTATCATTAGGACGATTCAAAGTCCACATCCAGGCATGAATTTTAATATTGTTCACATTTGCTATTTGAACAATTTGACTAATAATATCAGGATTTCCTCCAACTAAAACTTCAGATATTCCTAAAATTTTGTATTGGTCAAATCGCTCTTCCCAAATTTCTTTTTTAAATTCTTTTCCTCCTTGTGCCCATGTAGCAAATATGAATTTCTTGGTCGGTTCAACCTGAACTATTTTTTCAGTATCTGAATTTTGTTTACAAGTAAAGATGACTAATGCACTGAAAATTATTATTTTGTATTTCATTTAATTTTTTTTAACATTCCAGTTTCATTAATAATAAATATCTGATTGGATTTTAGAACTTTTATTTCGTATTCAAAACCTAAATTCGTTTTATAAAATGTAGCCTTTAAATAATTTCTATTAGATAATTTGACATTAATTACACGAGTATTTCCTACATTTTCATTTAACAATTTTTGTAAGCGACCGTTACCGGTTTGACGAATTAAAGCGTAGGCTATTTGCTTTATGTCCATATATTCATCTTTAATATATTGAATGTTTTTAGATGACAGTTCGTAGGTAAACTGAATGGTTCCCCATTTTTCAGGTTCATGCATATTAATAACGTTTTGATTGCTCCAAACCCAATTATATTCAGGAAAAAATTTATTATTACTATCTTTTTTTCTTTGATAAGATCCAGCAATAATATCAAAATCCCATTCAACGCGAGAAAAATTAATTCGCCATTGCTCCCCTTCTTGTGGTAATAATTGAGGTTTATCCTTTAATTCGATTAATGCTTTCATTGGAATGGCAATTTCTACAGTCCACAGCGAATCAATATCCCTGTAATCATTTAAAGACCCTTCAATATGAACAGCCAGTTTTAAGTCATCCAAATTCCAATGATTATTTGCTTTGCCAAAATCGCGATAGGGTTTGTCCAATAGTAAATCCCAAACGGTTCCTAAAGTGTTAATTTCAATTTCACCATAATTTCTTGTAGTACTAGAAGGAGATATGAATACTTCAAAATCATTATTAAAATAAATTATGGTATCACGTTGCTTTAAATTACCCCAAATATGAGGTTCTTCCATTTGAGCATAAACATAGAGATAATTTTTATCCCAAAGCATTTTTATTTTTGTGTTATACTTTGGGATTTTTACACCTTCAATATCTACAAACGAATCTGAGAATAATGCTGATTGCCAACTGGTTTCATTTGCTTTCCCATCAATAACAATTGGCTCGTTACTTTTTGCTACTATATAATGTTTTGGTTTAACAATGAATGCAGTTAAATCAATAACAATATTATCTGGTTCTCTATTATTCCTCTGTCCACAAGAAAAGAGAACAAATAAAATTAATAATGATAGTATTTGTTTCATTTTAAAATGCTGCCTTATATCTTGATCAGTTTATCAGATTTCCATCCTCATCCCATTCAGCAATAATACCACGTTTACTTTGGTCCACACATTTTTCTAACCATTCGGTATCATAGGAAACATTATGTTGTGCCAAGACATCTTCAGGAACACCATCCCAAACATTCGGGGTATTACCTTTATAACCTAATTCTTCAATTCCTATTTTTGAAGTGTAATATCCTGTTAATGTTAAATTACGCATCAACGAAAAAAATTGAATCTCTAATGGTTGTTTGTCTTCTGGGATTTCAATATCCGGGTATGCAATTCCATCAAGAAGCGTTTTTTGTTCCAATTCTGATCCCGATTTAAATTCCCTATTAAATTCTGTGTTGCATTTATGGTCCAAAAACATCAATCCTCCTCTAAGTACGGGTTGAAATTCGGGAAAATCCTTGGCGATAAATTCGATAAAACCGGGGACTTCTGCTTCCAGTGCACCACCTACATCACCTTCGGCCGGCAAGATTAGATCACAAAGTATCGTAATGGTTTCCATTTCGTGCTGATTAAAAAATATCTCCGCCAACAATTCATCATTGTATGCTTTTTCTTCTGCCGTTCTGCCATAAAGGTACTCCTTAACGGTCGCTAGGTCTTCTATGTCTTCAGGACTTGTTCCCGGTTTACACCCATGTAATACCAAACCTCCGGCGACTGATCCCAATATGATGGATTTAATACTTTCTCTCCTGTCCATAACCTTAAATATTTTGTTGCTTCAGTTGTTCAATAATATACTCTGATGTCCGCCATGCCAATGCAAGAATGGTCCATGTCGGGTTTTTATCTGCCTGTGATACAAATGGCCCACCATCAACAATAAAAACATTATCCACATCATGCATTTGTTCAAATTTATTGGTAACCGATTTTTTCGGATCGTTACCCATTTTTGTGGTGCCTACTTCATGAATTATTCTTCCAGGATTATGCAAACCATAGTCTTGTTCTTTAGTTGGGGTATCTCCCAGTACTTCACCACCCATATTATGCATAATTTCCTCAAAGGTTTCATGCATATGCTTGGCCTGTTTTAGTTCAAAATCCGACCATTTATAATGAAAACGTAACACCGGAATACCAAATTCGTCTACTTTGGTTGGGTCGATTTCGCAATAATTATCCTCGATGGCAACCGATTCTCCTCTGCCACTTATACCCACAACAGCACCATAATATTTTTTGACATCGGTTCTTAAGGTGGCTCCATAACCTCCTACTTTAATCCCGAAGAATTTATTTAACTCGTTTACATTAAACCCAAAACCATAACTTGGCATTTGAATGCCACCCCAAACTTCGGTATGATATCCTCGCGGGAAGTCCAAATTTTTATTATCCAACCACCAAGGGGTATACACATGCATCCCACCGACACCATCTTCATTGTATAATTTTCTATTCATAAGGTCAGGTATAAAAGCGGCACGATCAGTTCCCGTAGAATCATGCAGATATTTACCGATGAGACCGCTGGAATTGCCTAAACCATTAGGATGTTGTTTGCTCTTGGAGTTAAGCAGTATTCGGGCAGAACTGCACGCCGAGGCCGCAAGCACGATTACCTTTCCCTTTAATTTATACTCTTTCCTATCTTCTTTATTTATATACGAAACCCCGGTAGCCTTTCCCTCGTTATCGGTGGTAACTTCCATAACCATGGCATTGAGAAACATATCGATCTGTCCTCCATTTTTTTGTGCTGGAAATATAAGGCAGGTTCCTGAAGAAAAATCGGCATAAACTGCACAAGCTCTTGAGCATTGACCACAATAAAAACACACGCCTCTTTCCTTATTTATTTTTTTGGTCAATATTGACATTCTGGAAGGAATTACCGGAATTTTCGACTTTCTGGCACCTTTTATATAATATAGTTCATGTAATCTTGGTTTAGGAGGTGGAAGAAAGAACCCATTAGGTTCATTTGTAAAGTTTTCCTTGCTGCCAAAAATACCAATTAGCTTATCAACCTTATCGTAATAAGGTCTAATATCCTCGTAAGAAATGGGCCAATCATCACCTAGACCATCTATACTTTTCCGTTTAAAATCTTTTGGGCCAAATCGTAATGAAATTCTTCCCCAGTGGTTGGTTCTACCGCCCAACATTCGGGATCTAAACCAGTCAAATTTGGTATCATCCTTATTTGTGTAGGGCTCTCCATCTATTTCCCATCCACCATAAGCACTGTCAAAGTCTCCAAATGGTCTTACAGTGCCGGCTCCCCGACGAGGAGATTCCCAGGGCCATTTTAACTGTGTTTGATGTTCGGGGTTTGCCGGATCAAAATATGGGCCAGCTTCTACAATAGCAATTTTAAGCCCAGCTTCCGACAAAATCTTGGCAGCCATCCCTCCACCAGCTCCAGAACCTACGATAATTACATCGTAATTCGTAGTTGATTCAATTATTTGCATCGAAATTTTATAAGTGATATTTTATAAAATTAACAATTGTTATTCAATATAGGTTTATAAACCTAGCAAAATTTATAAAAATGTGAAGCTGATAGAAAATAATTATAAAATTTAGGTAAGACCTTAAACTTCGGTTCTGTCGCATCTGATATGTCTTACATCAAAAGAATTATCTCTTTGATCAAAAAAAAGATATTCAAAGATCATTGTTTACCTAAATCCATTATATTACAAACCGTTACTAAAAATTAGGATTTAGTTTGAGCTGTCAAAATATTGCCTTCTTCAATCGCCTTATTCATAGCCTTTTCAACGTATTTATGGTGGTCCTTAATAGACTAAGCAAAAGGATTTCAAACGTTACAGTTTCAATATTCTTTAGGGTTTTATTCCTAATCACCGTTTAGCCAAACAACTGTCCACCGGCTTAAACTATTGTAGATTATTTTAATTACTTTCCGATACAAAAGTTAGCAAAAATGTTACCCAACAAATCATCTGAAGTAATCTCTCCTGTAATCTCACCAAAGTGGTATAATGCTTGCCGAATATCGATGGCCATTAAATCACCAGACAAACCAGACTCTAAACCATGCTTTACCTTGTCTATTTCTTCAAGTGCTTTTAATAAAGCGTCGTAATGTCTAGAATTGGTAACAATGGTTTCATTATTTCGCAAAGCACCTATATTAATTAAATTTAGAAGTGAATTGGTTAATTCTTCAAGGCCAAAACCAGTTTTGGCTGACAATAACTTTATTTCCGGAATTTCAGATTGCATTTCGGCAATTTGTAAATCATCCATTTGGTCTATTTTATTTGCAAGAATAATTAATGGTTTTTGTGGATGTTTATTCTTAATTTTCTCTAACTCAACTTTAAATTTATCACTTTGTGCCTTATACTTTGTACTATCAAACAAATAAATAACCACTTGTGAGTGTTCAATTTTTTCAAAAGTTCGTTTAATCCCTATACTTTCAACTACATCCTTTGTGTCTCTGATACCTGCCGTATCAATAAAACGAAAACCAATGCCGCCTATCGAGATTTCATCTTCAATCGTGTCGCGTGTTGTGCCTGCTATTTCAGAAACTATAGCACGTTCCTCGTTTAGCAAAGCATTCAATAATGTCGATTTCCCTACATTGGGTTCTCCAACTATAGCGACTGGAATTCCGTTTTTTATTACGTTCCCAACAGCAAATGAATCGATTAAGCGTTTCAATACGAAAGCAATGCGTTCTACTAATGCCTTAAATTGCGTTCTATCGGCAAACTCCACATCTTCTTCAGCAAAGTCGAGCTCTAATTCAATTAATGAGGCAAAATTTAAGAGTTCTTCGCGAAGTTTAGCGATTTCGGTAGAAAATCCGCCACGCATCTGTTGCATCGCAATTTGATGTGAGGCTTCATTATCACTCGAAATTAAATCGGCAACAGCTTCGGCTTGCGATAAATCTAACTTTCCGTTTAAAAACGCACGCAGTGTAAACTCTCCTGGCGTTGCCATACGGCATCCATTGCGCAAAAACAATTGAATAATCTCCTGCTGAATATACATAGAACCATGACACGAAATTTCAACAACATTTTCGCCTGTATACGAATTTGGGTTTTTAAAAACCGACACTAAAACCTCATCGATTATTCTATTATCATCAACAATATGGCCTAAATGAATGGTATGCGTTTTTTGCATTTCTAAATCCTTTTTATGAATAGATTTAAAAAAGCGCCCACAAATCTTCATGGCATCGTTTCCGGAAATACGAATAATGGCGATGGCTCCTGCACCTGAAGGTGTTGCTAAAGCAATAATATTGTCGTTATGCATCATAAGGCAAATGTAGTAAATTGTAAAAAGATTAATACATTGAAATCTTTAGCAAAATATTCACAAAACTTATGTGTAATATCTCTTATATTTGCGTCTGAATAAAAAAACTTAATCATGTTAAAGAAAAGTATTTTAGTATGCATTGCAGTATTAGCAATGTCATGTGCGCAAGAGAAAAATAGTTATACCGTTACGGCATCATTAGAGGGTATTGAAGATGGCAGAAAAATATTTTTAAATATTGTAGATGGCAGAAAACTTACAGCAATAGATACCGTCACTGTTGCAAATAACACCTTCACATTTACGGGTGCTACCGAAAATCCCGATGTACATTTTATTGCCATTGAAAATATTCAAAATAATTTCCCTTTTATTCTTGAAAACGAAACTATTAATATAACCATGTACAAGGATAGTATTAATGCATCAATAATTAAAGGCACAAAAGAGAATGATCTGATGCAAGAATATGCAAAAAAAGCAAATGATATTGGTTCTAAAATATCCACATTGAGAAATGAACTTAGGCAAGCTCAAGCAGATAAAGACAGTGCTTGGGTGAACGACTTAAAAGAAGAATATGACCTAGTTGTTAAAGAAGGGTCAGATTACGATCTTAACTTTATAAAAGAAAACAATGCTGCACTTATGGGACTTTTTATTTTAGAAAAGAACTTAAGGAACAAGGATCTTACTGCTCTGGAATTAAAAGAAATGTTTGATAATGTGCCGGAACATTTAAAACAAAGTCGTGCCGGTAAAAACATTTCAGAAAGTCTAAATGCAATTTTAGTTACAGCCATAGGGAGTGTTGCGCCAGATTTTAGTGCACCAACGCCCGATGGCACTATGTTATCCTTAAATGATGTAAAAGGCAAAATTACGATTCTCGATTTTTGGGCTGCTTGGTGTGGACCTTGTAGAAAAGAAAATCCGAATGTGGTTAAGGTTTACAATAAATATCATGACAAAGGTTTAGAGATTATTGGCGTATCACTTGATGGAAATAACAGACAGCAAGACCCAAAAACGGCTTGGCTAAAAGCGATTGAAGATGACAAGTTAACGTGGCATCATGTCTCTAACTTAAGTTATTTTAATGACCCTATCGCCAAAGCGTATGGTATTAGCTCTATTCCAGCAACTTTTATTTTAGATGAAGATGGTAAGATTATTGCAAAAAACTTAAGAGGTCAGGCGCTTGAAGATAAAATGGCCGAATTACTTAATTAGAGCCTTTAAAACAATTGACTAATCAATAATGATATTTTGAGCCATCAAGACTAATTTTTTGATGGCTTTTCTATTACAGCTTTCCGAGCTTTTGTAAAACGAATAATAATACGATAGGAATCGCTAACAAGGCTATCATAAGCAAATGTTCGTTAAATATCCACGGGGCCAAAATTAAAGTAATGGCATAACCTCCAACAGCACCTCCAACATGGGCGTCATGACCAATATTACCAATACTTTTTTTCATGCCATAAATTGAATATAGCAAATACCCTATCCCAAATACATAAGCAGGAATTGGAATTGGAATAAAGAACATATACAAACTCATGTTTGGTTGTAACAAAATAGCGGAATATAGAATTCCCATAACAGCACCACTGGCACCTACCGCACTATAATGGTATTCGTCTTTATGAAAATATAATGATGCTAAACTCCCTATTAGTAAACTCCCAATATAAATAATTGCAAAATTAAAAGCCCCTAAATGACCTATCACAACATTGGCAAAAAAGTAAAGCGTAAGCATATTTAAAAGCAAGTGTTGCATATCTACATGTAAAAAACCGGAGCTAAATAATCTTATTTGTTCTCCACGACGTACACCACCAACATTGAATTTGTACTTTTCAAAAAAACCATAATCATTGAATCCTTTTAAGGAGATCATAATATTAGCTCCAATAATAATTATTGTAATTAAATTTAAGTTACCCATAAACTCTAAACGTTTAAATATAATATATCTTTGTTGCTGCAAATCTAAAACTAATTCATGCAATTTCTAGCTTACATTTTAATTTATCCTTTTTTATGGCTAATTTCTATACTTCCGTTTAGGTTACTATATGCATTTTCCGATGCTGTTTTTATATTAATCTATTATATTATTGGCTATAGAAGAAAAACTGTAAACGAAAACTTAACACTTGTATTTCCAGAAAAGTCGGAAGCAGAAATTAATAAAATTACCAAAGCATTTTACCACCATTTATGTGATATGATTGTAGAGTCTATTAAATCTATGACGATTACAGAAGCCGAAATGAAAGCACATTTTACATTTACAAATGTTGAGCTAATTCAAGATATAGACAGTCAAAATAAAAGTATTGCTTTTATGTGCGCACACTATGGAAGTTGGGAATGGATATTTATTCTGCAAAGCTATGTTGATACAAAAGGATATGCCATATACAAGAGATTGGGTAATAAATATTTTGATGCTCTAGTAAAACGCATTAGAGCCAAATACAATAGTCACCTAATTACAACTAAAGAAAGCATCCCAATATTACTACAATCAAAACGAAGTGGTCAACAAACTCACTGTGGTTTTGTGTCTGACCAATCACCTAAGATTGACAAAGCCTTATACTGGAAAGAGTTTCTGGGAATTAAAGTGCCCGTTCACACAGGTGCCGAAATACTTGCAAAAAAAATAGATATGGCAGTCGTGTTTTTTAGAGTGAAAAGACTAAAACGCGGTTACTATGAAACTACTTTCGAAACCATTGCCCTAAATCCGAAAGAATACAAGAATTATGAAATTACAGATATTTTTTTAAAGTTAGTTGAAAAACAAATATATGAAGCACCCGAATATTATTTATGGACGCATAAACGCTGGAAACATAGAGACAAGGGGCATGAAAATTTGCAATAAATTCCCCTAAAAAAGGAAATCTCATGAATGAAACCTCAAAAAAATAATTTGAATTTAAATATTGGCAATTTCTTTAAGCTCTGCAATAAATCTATAAGCCAAAGCATCAGCGTCTTCTTGCGATTTTGCTTCGGTATATATTCTAATAATAGGTTCTGTATTGCTCTTACGTAAATGCACCCAGTTTTGTGCAAAGTCTATTTTTATACCATCAATAGTTGTAATATTTTCATTTTGATAACGGTTTTCTATGCCGAGTAATACACCATCAACATCTAAATCTGGAGTTAGTTCAATTTTATTTTTACTCATAAAATAACTCGGATACGTTTTCCGAAGTTTACTTACAGGCATATTCTTTTCGGCCAATAAGCTTAAAAACAAAGCTACCCCAACCAGAGCGTCTCTACCGTAATGCAATTCTGGATATATAATACCGCCGTTGCCTTCGCCACCTATTACAGCATTATTGGTTTTCATTAAATCAACCACATTCACCTCGCCTACGGCACTTGCTTGGTAATGTCCACCATGCTTTTCGGTTACATCCCGCAATGCTCTCGTAGAACTCATATTACTTACCGTGTTTCCTTTAGTACAACTTAACACATAATCTGCACAAGCAACCAAGGTATATTCTTCGCCAAACATCTCGCCATTTTCATCCATAAAGGCTAAACGGTCCACATCTGGATCCACGACTATTCCAAAATCAGCACGCTCTTTTACAACCATTTTAGAAAGGTCAGACAAATGCTCCTTTAAAGGTTCTGGATTATGCGGAAAATGTCCTGTTGGTTCACAATATAGTTCAACAGCATGTACACCTAGTCGTTCTAAAAGTAACGGAATAACAATACCGCCTGTAGAATTCACACCATCTACCACAACTTTAAACTTGGCATCTTTAATAGCACTTTTATTTACCAACTTTAAGGCAAGGACTTCATCAATATGCAAATCAATATACGCCTGGTTTTTAGTAATCTTTCCTAAATGGTCAACATCCGAAAAATCAAGTGCAACACTTTCAGCGAGGTTTAAAATCTTTTCGCCTTCAACGCCGTTTAAAAATTCACCGTCGGCATTCAATAATTTTAAGGCATTCCATTGTTTCGGATTATGGCTTGCCGTGAGAATAATACCACCATCGGCATGTTCCATAGGTACAGCAACCTCAACCGTTGGTGTGGTCGATAATCCTAAATCGACGACATGGATACCAAGCCCAACCAGCGTATTCATTACCAGGTTTTGCATCATTTCGCCAGAAATACGAGCGTCACGGCCTACAACAACTTTATAGTGTTCCTTATCCCGTTGTTGCTTGATCCAAACACCATAAGCCGATGCAAATTTTACGGCATCAATAGGTGTGAGATTATCGCCAACCTGCCCGCCAATGGTGCCTCTAATTCCTGAAATTGATTTTATAAGTGTCATTAATAATTTTTAGTTTTAAACAAATATAGTATTTCATTCGTTTAATTTTCACATTGAATTTGTAAATTACGCTGATGAATTTTTTGGCTCACATCTATCTTTCCGGAAATAATGAATTGGTGACTATTGGTAATTTTATTGCCGATGGTATAAAAGGTAAAGACTATAAGAAATTCACAAAGGATATTCAAACTGGTATTTTACTCCATCGCGAAATTGACACCTTTACAGATGCCCATAAAACGGTACGGCAAAGCACCAAAAGGCTTCACGAAAAATACAGCCATTATTCTGGTGTGATTGTCGATATGCTATACGATCATTTTCTAGCAAAAAACTGGAGTACATACAGCAGCATCCCATTAGAAGATTATATTGAAACGTTTTATGATTCGTTAGAAGAACATTATGAGATATTGCCAATACGAATTCAAAAAATGATGCCTTATTTGATTGCCGATAATTGGCTATTGAGCTACGCATCTATTGATGGAATTTCCAGAGTTTTAGACGGGATGAACCGACGCACAAAGCACCGTTCTGGAATGAATATGGCAATACATGAACTAGAAGAATTTTATAACGAATTTGAAAATGAATTTACTGATTTCTTTGACGAACTCATTCAATTTTCCAAACACAAACTAAACGAACTAACGACATAAAATTAAAATATGAAAAAAATATTTTTGCTCTTTTCACTATTAATGCTTTTTATATCCTGCAAGGAGACACGGGAAACAATAACTAATGAACCCAAGAGAGGCTTAATAACACAAAATGCTATGGTGGTATCTGCACGTGCCGAAGCTTCAAAAATTGGTTCCAGCATTCTTAAAAAAGGCGGCAATGCTTTTGATGCCATGGCGGCAATGCAATTAGCATTAGCAGTCGCATATCCTTATGCTGGAAATATTGGTGGCGGTGGTTTTATGGTGTATCGAAAAGCAAATAGTGAGATTGGCGCACTCGATTTTAGAGAAAAAGCACCGTTGACTGCGACTAAAGACATGTATCTGGATGAAAACGGCAATGTAATCCCTGACAAAAGCACTTTAGGAGCCATGGCAGTTGGTGTACCGGGATCGGTTGCCGGCGTATTTGCCGTTCATGAAAAGTTGGGGAGTTTACCCATTGAAGACATTATAAAGCCTTCTATTGATTTAGCTTATCGAGGCGTTGTGGTAACAAAAAAACAAGAAAAAAAAATAAAACACTACCAACCCTATTTTAAAAAAGCCAATAAAAATTCTATCCTGTTTGATAAAGAATGGAAAGAAAACGACACCATTAAATATCCGGCTTTAGCTGAAACACTTTCTAGAATTATGACAAATGGAAGAGATGATTTTTATAAAGGTGAAACGGCTAAACGATTGGTTAAGTTTATACAAGATAATGGTGGCATTCTTACCGAAGAAGATTTAGCAAAATACGAAGTGAGATGGAGAACTCCTGTTACTTTTGAGTATGATGATTTAAAAATTATTTCCATGTCACCACCATCTAGTGGCGGCATTTGCCTGGCTCAAATTATGGAAATGATTGAGCCTTTTGATTTAAATGAATTTGGGCATAATTCGGTTAAAGCTATTCAAGTGATTACCGAAGCCGAGCGACGTGCTTACGCCGATAGAAGTTTTTATTTAGGTGATCCCGATTTTGTGAACATTCCTGGAGAAACTTTAGTGAGCGATATTTATTTAAAAACCCGAATGAACTCCTTTTCGTTTGAAAAAGCCACACCATCAAGCGATGTGTCTTATGGCAATGTTCAAGTGGTAGAAAGCAATGAGACCACACACTACTCTATTATCGATCAATTTGGTAATGCCGTTTCGGTAACCACTACTATAAATGGAGGATTTGGTTCAAAATTGTATTGTTCCGATTTAGGGTTCTTTTTAAATAATGAAATGGACGATTTTAGCAGCAAACCCGGTGAGCCTAATATGTTTGGTTTAATTGGTGCCGAGGCCAATAGCATTTTCCCTGAAAAACGCATGTTAAGTTCCATGACACCTACAATTGTTGAAAAAAATGGTAAATTATTAATGAGCGTTGGTACTCCCGGAGGCTCTACAATTATCACTTCAGTGTTACAAACAATATTAAATATTCGAGAATATAATATGACCATGCAACAGGCGGTTGATGCACCACGTTTTCATCATCAGTGGTTACCGGATCAACTTATGATGGAACCCAATTCTTTTGAAGACAGTCTAATCTTGCAACTTGAAAATAAGGGCTACATTATTAATGAAAAAGATGCACCTGTTATTGGCAAGGTCGATGGAATACTGGTTTTGGATGATAAAACGCTAGAAGGTGGTGCAGATCATCGGGGCGATGATACGGCTGTCGGTTTTTAGTAATTTTCTTTTATTGAATCAACGGTATTTATTATTTTAGATTTATTATTTCAATAAAGAACTTTGGGTATAAACACATGAAACTTCCATAACGA
>CAXMOQ010000042.1:0-16659 GCA_964195015.1 uncultured Flavobacteriaceae bacterium
CCATATTTTCAAGAGCATCGTCTAGTTCGATTTCTTTTGCAACCGTTACACCATCTTTAGTAACTTGAGGTGCTCCAAATGATTTACTAATAATGACATTACGACCTTTAGGGCCTAATGTTACTTTTACTGCATTTGCTAATGCATCCACACCACGTTTTAGCCCGTCGCGTGCTTCTATATCGAATTTTATGTCTTTTGCCATAATTATATTTTTAATTTTTAAAAATTAAATTCCAATCTTTAAATTCCAAAATCCAAAAAAGGATGTTGGTTGGTAACTGTTGGAATTTGATATTTGTTTATTGTTTTTTGAATTTTCGAGCAATTATATAATTGCGAGTATATCTTCTTCTCGCATCATTAAATAGTCGGTACCGTCTAATGTTAATTCTGAACCTGAATATTTTCCGTAGAGTACTTGGTCTCCAACTTTTACGGTAAGCGGTTCATCTTTTTTACCGGTTCCAACAGCTATGACCGTCCCTTTATGTTGTTTTTCTTGTGCTGAATCGGGAATGAACAACCCCGAAGCTGTTTTTGTTTCTGCAGGAAGTGGTTCTACTAAAACGCGGTCTGCAAGTGGTTTCATGTTTACTTTACTCATGTTGTTATATGTTTTTATCTGTTTATTGTTAACGTTTAAGCCTTCTTCTAAAATTGTGCCAATGCATTTTAACTGACAAACTTTCAGAAAATAAAAATGCCAACTTAATAAGTTGGCATTTTTATGTATTTTTCAATAGGCATTATAATTATTGTGCCGAGTCTTTTACTACTGCATTAGTATCTGCTTGTGCCGGTACTGTTGGTAATGGTTGCGCTGTTGTTGTGTCCAGATCTAAAGCTTTAGAATCTACACTTCCTGAACCTTTGTTAATAGCGACATTGGATAGTAAAATTAAGACCAACATTAAACTTGCCAATGCCCAGGTGCTTTTATCTAAAAAGTCGGTTGTCTTTTTTACACCACCTAATTGTTGTGTGCCACCGCCACCAAAAGAAGACGATAATCCGCCACCTTTAGGATTTTGTACCATGATTACTACAATGAGTAAAAATGCTACTACTACGATTAATGCTAAAAAAATTGTGAACGTACTCATTATGCTTTGTTATTATATTCTTGTAATTGTTTTACTGCTTTAATTTGGTCTGCAAAGAAACCACTTTTTTCTGGATATTTCAAACTTAAAATCTTATAAGATTGAATGGCTTTTTCATAGTTTTTTTGTTCTAAATAAATCCTTGCCAAAGTTTCCGTCATTAAGGCTTCTGGCTGTATCATTTGGGCTTTCGCCATATTATGATTTGAAACGGTAGATTTTGTAGGATCTATTTTTGGTTTTTTAGTAATAAACTTATCTATTAAGGCAAATTTTTTGGCTTTTTCGATTTGCCGCTTTGAAGTTTCGTTTGTTGAAATTACTTCAGGTTTTTCTTCATCCCTATTAATGGGCGTGAAGCTTGTAAGTTTCAACCATTCATTGAACGAATGGGTTTCGCTTTTATCAAATTGAAGCGGTTTGCCTAAATTTAAAATATCAAAAGGAGACATGGCTTCAGTTGAAGATTCTTCTATTGTATCTTCGATTACCGCATCATTATCTAACTCGAAACTTGCAATTTTTGAAGGTTCTACTTTAGGTTGAAAAAGCGCAGGATCAAGCACGCCAGCGGTCTCTTTAATTTGCTGTTTTAAAGCATCATCAATGGTAATGCTTTTATTTATTGAAATGTCATCAACATCAACTACAATACCTTTTAAATGCTCTGAATTTTGCTTTATGTATTGTGAGACTTCATTTTGAATAAAAGTTTCAGAAGTAATAAAATCAAATAAAATACTCCGGTCTGCAGTATAAGCGGCCGTAGTTTTTAACTCTTGATTGTACTTAAAGCTTTCTTTGTTTTTTAAGCCTTTGAGATAAATTGCTCTTGCCGATTGAAAATAAGGGAATTCGTCAATAATAGATTTTAAGCCATCGGTCTGCTCATCCGTCACATGTTGTGGATGTTGTAAAGCGTATGTAAAATCGGTTTTATTCATTTCCCATTGCCTTTTAGGCATTTCCTCAAAGGAAAAATTATCTAATAGTTTTATTCTTACTGTTGTTTTCTAAATTTATTTACCGGTTACTGCCAACTGAATACTGCGAACTAAAAAATTACCATTTGGCAAGTGATGCATTAAAAATATCTTGTGTTAAGCGCTCAAAAATTTCTTCTATAGCAGCATCTTTTTGGCTGCCTATAAGTTGAGCGCTACCCTCATAATCATAATAAAAAGAGAAGGGTCTTTCAAACTCTGCCTCATCATCATGCTTGTCGGTAAAGCGAACATTTACTCTTATGGTTAATTTGTTTTGTGCTGCGGTATTATCGGCTGTTGCAGTGGTTGGTGATATTCGGTATTCAACAATTTCACCTTCGTAAACTAAATCACCATTAGATTTCACAAGACTTAAACTGGTTTGGTTTAATAATAAATCGGTGAGTGCATTGGTAAAATCTCTATCTAAACCGGGTTCAATTAATATGGCATTATTTTGAAAGTAATTAACCTGAAAGGTTTTGGTGTCTGACGATATGGATGCTCCTGTAAACGAATAGGCACCACAACCTAAAATGGTTAGTGAAACAGTAATTATAGCAATGTATTTAAATAGTCTCATGTTAATTATTGAGGTCGTATTGTTTAATTTTTCTGTACAAGGTGCGTTCACTTATTCCCAATTCGGCAGCTGCTAATTTACGTTTTCCGTTATGACGGTCAAGCGATTTTTTGATTAATTCCAGTTCTTTATCATGTAACGATAGTGTTTCTTCTTCTTCAATCTCTTCGGCAAAATGGTATTTGTCCTGTCCAACACTCACGTCGCTATCATTGGAGCTATGTTCTGGAATGGATAACACTTCGATATCGTCAGGTTCATCAAAATCAGATTCATCATCTTTCCCATAAATTTTTTGGATCAGCCCTTCATTTTCTTTTTCGACCTTGCCGACATTCCCTGTTTTCATAAGCTCCATGGTAAGCTTTTTAAGATCGTTTAGATCACCTTTCATATCAAACAAAACCTTATACAAAATTTCACGTTCGCTACTAAAATCACTCTCTGCTTTAGTTTTGCTAATCACCGCAGGTAAATTGCTCCCATAGGTTGGAAGGTAGGTACGTAACACATCTGTCGAAACATTTCTATTTTGCTCTAATACCGAAATTTGTTCGGCAACATTTCGCAACTGCCGGATGTTACCATTCCAACGGTGCTTTAATAAAATTCGTATGGCATCATCTGAAAGTTTAATGGTAGGCATTTTATATTTTAAGGCAAAGTCACTTGCGAATTTTCTAAATAGCAAATGAATGTCTTCCTGACGCTCACGTAAAGGTGGTAAGTGAATGTCTACCGTGCTTAATCGGTAATATAAATCTTCTCTGAATTTTTCTTTTTTGATGGCTTCAAACATGTCGGCGTTTGTGGCCGCAACAATACGAACATCGGTTTTTTGCACTTTACTGGAGCCCACTTTTATAAACTCACCATTTTCTAAAACACGTAGTAATCGTACTTGCGTTGTAAGCGGCAATTCGCCAACTTCATCCAGAAAAATAGTACCGCCATCTGCCACTTCAAAATAACCAGAACGGGTTTGGGTTGCACCTGTAAACGAACCTTTTTCGTGACCGAATAATTCGCTATCAATCGTGCCTTCCGGAATGGCACCACAGTTTACAGCAATGTATTTAGCGTGTTTTCTGTGGGATAATTGATGTATAATTTTCGGAATACTCTCTTTACCAACACCGCTTTCACCAGTAACTAAAACAGAAATATCCGTCGGCGACACTTGAATCGCTTTTTCAATAGCACGATTTAGCGAGGCACTATTGCCAATTATTCCAAACCTTTGTTTTATTATTTGAACTGATTCCATATTTATTTCCCGCAAAGCCGGGAATCTTTTATAGTTATTATTTTAGATTCATGAGATTCCTGCTTTCGCAGGAATGACAAGTCAGTTATTATCAGAATAACCTACGGCTTCACCAATAAGTGTCGCACTTGTACAATCTGTTGTTTTTACGTTTACAAAATCACCAATTTTATAATGTTCTTTTGGAAATACTGCTACGGTGTTATGTTGTGTTCGTCCAGACCAATGTGCTGAAGATTTTTTAGAATCTTTCTCAATCAGTACTTCTACAATTTTACCAACTTCCCGTTGCGTTCTATACAAACTATGCTTTTGTTGTAAGGTGACAATTTCGGCGAGTCTTTGTTTTTTAACGGTTTCAGGCACATCGTCTTCCATTTTACGTTCTGCAAGTGTTCCCGGTCTTTCAGAATAAACAAACATATAACCAAACGCATACTTTACATGCTCCATTAAGGACATGGTGTCTTGATGGTCTTGTTCGGTTTCTGTCGGGAAACCTACAATCATATCTTGGCTGATGGTGCAATCTGGGATGATGTGTTTTATATTATCTATTAACTCAAAATATTCCTCGCGTGTATGTTGACGATTCATTGCTTTTAAGATGCGATTGCTGCCGCTTTGCACAGGCAAATGAATATAATTACAAATGTTGCTATATTTTGCCATAGTCTGCACAACATCCAAGGTCATATCCTGCGGATTGGATGTTGAAAACCGAATACGCATTTTTGGTTGTGCTTCGGCGCATAATTCTAAAAGTTTAGAAAAGTTTACCGCTGTTGCTTTTTGTATGTCACTGGCTTTTTCAAAATCTTTTTTTAATCCGCCGCCATACCAAAGGTAACTGTCTACGTTCTGACCCAGTAGGGTAATTTCTTTAAAGCCTTTGTTCCATAAATCGTTTACTTCCTCTATAATACTGTGCGGATCACGACTGCGTTCACGACCACGTGTAAAAGGTACGACGCAGAAGGTGCACATGTTATCACAACCCCGCGTTATAGAAACAAATGCTGTGACGCCATTACTGTTTAATCGTACAGGCGAAATATCGCCATAGGTTTCGTCTTTTGAAAGCACTACGTTAACAGCGTTTCTGCCATCTTCAACTTCGGCGATAAGGTTTGGTAAATCTTTATACGCATCCGGGCCAACAACGAGATCTACAATTTTCTCTTCTTCAAGGAATTTTTCTTTTAGACGCTCTGCCATACAACCAAGTACGCCAACTTTCATGCCCGGATTAATCTTTTTTACGGCATTGTATTTTTCTAAACGTTTTCTAACGGTTTGTTCGGCTTTATCCCGAATAGAGCAGGTGTTAACTAAAACTAAATCTGCATCCTCAAGGTTATTGGTGGTATTAAACCCTTCTTTTGATAAGATGGAAGCCACAATTTCGCTGTCGCTAAAATTCATGGCGCAACCATAACTTTCAATAAAAAGTTTTCGGGAATTTATTTTGTTTTGTTCTAAAACCAGACTTACGCCTTGTTTGTTTTCGTCTATAATCTTCTCCATAGTTCTGTTGAAACCTTCAAAGGTCAATAAGCATGCAAAGATACAATTTATTTAGATTTTTATGACAAAGTGTCAGATTTGTTTAACTGGATTATATTTAAAAATAGATTTTCTTTGAAGCATAAATCATTAAAATAAATTTAAATGTCATTCGAAGAAATTCAGATTAAAATACAAAACGCTAAAGCATTGGACTTTGGTACTATATTTAATAATGTTTTTGAAATGTATAAAAAAGTTTGGTTAAAAGGTTCTTTGATTATGTTGTTATTAGTGATTTCTGCGATTGGAATAAGCCTAATATTTATGTTTTTAGGCCTTTCTCCAGAACCATATTCGTTCAATGATGGATTTAGCTTTGATAAAATCACTAAATTCTATTCATTAAACGCTATTTATAACATTCCACAAGTTATAACTATAAGTACACTAACAATTGCATTTGTAGGTGCGTTTTATAGAATATGTAAGCAACATGATTTAGAAGAAAAGGGAAACGATGATTATTTTTATTTTTTTAAAAAGGAATATTTTGGCAAGATTCTCATGCTGGGAATCATTTATGCTGCGATTGCAACGGTTGCCCAGCTTCTGTTTTTAATACCGTATATTTACGTATTTATACCACTTTCTTATTTTTCTGTAGTCTTTGCTAATAATCCAGATTTAAGTGAAATTGAAATCACTAAAGCATGTTTTAGTTTAGGAAATAAAAAATGGTTTATTACTTTTGGAACTATGTTTATTGCTGGAATTATAGGAATGTTGGGAGCTTTAGCTTGTGGAATTGGGATTTTATTTACAATGTCAATTATGTACTTGCCAGTTTTTTTTATTTACAAAGAGGTTGTTGGTTTTGAAAATGGCAATGACACAAATCAAATTCGTGTTGAGAAGGATTCGATTTTGTAAATATGATATTTATGTTTTACCTTTTATAACTAACTAGAATTTAAATATGAATACTATTATCACATTATCAGAAAAAATAAATAATGCCAAAGCATTGGACTTTGGAACTATTTTTAGTGCTTCTATCGATTTATTTAAAAAGACGTGGCTGCAAGGATTTTTATTGCAACTGTTTACTGTTATTATTATGGCACCATTAATCATTATTCTGTACGTTCCATTAATAACCATGCTAATTGCAAATGCAGGCAGTGATTTTAATGAGACAGAAACATTTAGCGCCTTTTTTGCCGGGTTTTCATTACTCTATATTCTCTTTATTTGTGTTGGTGTATTTGTGTTGGGTGCAGTATCGGTTGCTTTAAACGCTGCCTTTTTTAGAATCTTGAAAAAATTGGATCATGATGAACAAGTGAGCACATCAGATTTCTTTTATTTTTTAAAAGGAAAATATTTAAGAAAAACAGCTGTGTTAGTGATCGCTTCAATATTAATATCAATACCAGCAGCATTGTTATGTTTTATTCCGTTAATATATGTTATGGTGCCAATGTCATTCTTTGCTATTATATTCGCTTTTAACCCAGAATTAAGTGTTGGTGATATTGTGAGAGCAAGTTTTAAATTAGGACATAAAAAATGGTTGCTTACTTTTGGATTAATGATTGTAGCTTCTTTATTATCTCAAATCGTTGGGGTTCTTTTATGTGGAATAGGCGCGTTATTTACTGCGGCTTTTGTATATCATCCAACATACTTAATATATAAGGAGGTTATTGGTTTTGAAAATGATAATGAAGTTGAAACAATATAACAGATTAATAATTTCAAGCCTTAATAAAAAAGCCTGTAAATACAGGCTTTTTTTGTGCTTTTAAATTAGTTTTAACTTATGAAATAAAAAAATCGTATCAAAATTATCTTTTTAGACGCCCTGATTTTAACTCTTATTTGCCAATTGCCCACAAGCGGCATCAATGTCTTTCCCTCTACTCCTACGCACATTAACTACAATTTTGTTACGCTCTAAATTTTGAATGTACGTTTCTAAAGCATCCTTTTTCGCTTGTTGAAACTGACCATCATCAATGGGATTGTATTCAATAATGTTAACTTTACAAGGCACATACTTACAAAAGGCAACAAAAGCATCGATATCCTTTTGTGAATCGTTTATACCCTTCCAAACTACATATTCATAACTGATCTTACGTTTGGTTTTTTCGTACCAATATTCTAAAGATTCTTTTAAATCTTTTAAAGGAAAGGTTTCATTAAATGGCATAATGGATGTTCGCACTTCGTCAATCGCAGAATGCAAAGAAACGGCAAGGTTGAATTTTACATCATCGTCAGCCATTTTTTTAATCATTTTTGGAACTCCGGAAGTGGACACGGTTATACGTTTTGGCGACATGCCTAATCCTTCCGGTGATGTGATTTTATCAATAGCCTTTATAACGTTATTATAATTCATGAGCGGTTCTCCCATACCCATAAATACTATATTGCTTAACGGACGATTATAATATAATCTGCTCTCTTTATCTATAGCAACCACCTGATCGAAAATCTCGTCAGGGTTCAGATTACGCATTCGCTTTAATCTGGCAGTCGCACAAAACTTACAATCCAAACTACAGCCAACCTGGCTGGATACGCAAGCAGTTGTTCGGGTTTTAGTAGGAATCAGAACTGACTCCACAATTAATCCGTCATGTAAACGTACTGCATTTTTTACTGTGCCATCACTACTGCGCTGCATGGTATCAACCTGAATATGATTGATTACAAAATTATCTTCAAGCATTCGCCTGGTCTCTAAAGAGATACTGGTCATATCCTTAAAAGTATGTGCTGATTTTTGCCAAAGCCATTCGTAAACTTGATTGCCACGAAACGCCTTATCACCTTCTTTCACAAAGAAATCCCTTAACTGATCTTTGGTTAACGCGCGTATATCTTTTTTTGTTTTAGTCATTGGTTTTGCAAAAGTAAGTAAAATAAAACATGAGGTGCTGAAACAATTCTGATCACCATAGGAACAGCACAAGAAAAAGCCTTGTATAAAACAAGGCTCAAATTTCAATTTTAATACATGTTAATGATCTCGATTTCGTTAGCTTCATAAGATCCCGAATCAAGTTCAGGATTAAATAATCAACATGGCATCACCATAGCTATAAAATTGGTATTTTTCCTTTATAGCTTCGTCGTAAGCTTTCTTTAAAAAATCATGTCCCGCAAATGCAGATGCCATCATCAATAACGTTGATTTAGGCGTATGGAAATTTGTAATCATACAGTTTGCTATACTAAATTCATAAGGTGGAAATATAAACTTATTTGTCCATCCATTCATTTCGTTTAAAGTCCCATTTGAGGATACCGCACTTTCTACTGCTCTCATGGCAGTAGTTCCAACAGCACAAATACGCTTTTTACGGTCTTTTTTTGCCGTATTAATAATCTCTACCGCGGTTGCATCTATGGTACCTTCTTCGCTATCCATTTTGTGTTTGGATAGATCTTCAACCTCAACTGGGTTAAAAGTCCCTAATCCAACATGTAGCGTAACTTCGGCGAATTTGACGCCTTTTATTTCCAAACGCTTTAAAAGGTGTTTAGAAAAGTGTAAACCAGCCGTTGGTGCCGCAACAGCGCCTTCGTTTTTAGCAAAGATCGTTTGATAACGCTCTTCATCTTCGGGCTCAACCTCTCTGCTTATATATTTTGGAAGTGGTGTTTCTCCCAGCTCTGTTAACTTATTCCGAAACTCTTTATAAGTCCCGTCAAATAAGAAACGTAAAGTTCTGCCTCTGGATGTTGTATTATCAATTACTTCGGCCACCAGCATATCATCATCACCGAAATATAGTTTATTCCCAATTCTTATTTTACGTGCAGGATCTACTAGAACGTCCCAAAGTCGTTGATCTTCACTCAATTCTCTTAAAAGAAAAACCTCAATTCTTGCGCCTGTTTTTTCTTTATTACCAAATAATCTTGCAGGAAACACTTTAGTATTATTAAGGATCATGACATCATCTTCATTAAAATACTCAATAATATCCTTAAATTGCTTGTGCTCGATGGTTTGCTTTTCGCGGTTTAAAACCATTAAGCGCGCTTCGTCTCTGTGTTCTGATGGATACTCGGCCAATAACTCATCAGGCAAATTAAAGTGAAAGTGTGATAATTTCATGTGTATGTATTTGATTTAAATTTTTGGAAAGATGCAAATATACAATCTTAAGATAGGCGTTGTCAAGTATTTGAACGTTTATTATTCAGCTATTTGAAATCCGACAGATTTTATATCATCCCAAAAACTTGGATATGATTTTGAAATGACATCGGCATCTTCAATTATAATAGAAGTTTTTAAAGCTAAAGGTGCGAATGCCATGGCCATTCTATGATCGTGGTATGTGGCAATTTCGATATTCTCTTTAATTGTTTCTGAAGCTGATAAATGAAGCGAATCTTCCGTGATTCTAACGATTCCACCAAGTTTTTCAATTTCTTTTTTTAAGGCAACTAATCTATCGGTTTCCTTAATTTTCAAGGTATGAAGACCCTTTAAATTACATCGCATCCCTAATGCAAAACATGTTACAGCAATGGTTTGAGCAATGTCAGGTGAATTTGATAAATCTAATTCAATTAACGATTGACGATCTACGATTGACGATTTTTTAATGGTCATGCCGTTTTTATTAAACGCAGTTTCTACACCAAAGCTTTTGTAAATTTCTATTAAAGCCGAATCGCCTTGTAGTGAGTTCGCTTTATATGAAGACAATGTGATTTCTGTGCCAACATCACTCAATGCCACAATGCTGTAAAAATAGGATGCTGATGACCAATCGGACTCTACCGTTAAGGCTTGAGATTTAAGGCTTGAGGTTAAAGGTTTTACATGAATAACATTGCCTTGAAAAGTTGTTTCAACCCCAATTTGATTCAACAAACTTAAGGTCATTTTTATATAAGGTACAGAGGTGATTTCTCCTTCCAGCGTTAATTCTAAACCGTTTTTAAGTTTTGGAGCAATGAGCAATAGTGCCGAAATATACTGACTGCTTACATTGGCTTGTAATTTCACCTTATGTTGTACGAGTGCTTTTCCTCTAATTTTTATTGGTGGAAATCCATGATTCTCCATGAAATCAATATCTCCCCCAAGATGTTGTAAAGCCTCTACCAAAATTTTTATGGGCCGTTCTTTCATCCTAGATGACCCCGTTAACACAACTTCTTTGTTTTCTTGAACTGCAAAATAAGCCGTAAGAAAACGCATGGCAGTTCCAGCATGATGAATATCAATAACGCCTTGATCACTTCGGAAAGCATTTTGCATTAATTGTGAATCATCTGAATTCGAAAGGTTTTTTATTTCAATTTCTTGATATAAAGCTTGCAATAATAACAACCGGTTCGATTCACTTTTTGAACCCGTGATTGTGATTTTTGATTTACGGTTTACGATTGTAGATTTGTTTAACTTGATATTCATATCCTCTCCTAAATCCTCTCCAAAGGAAAGGGATTGATTATTTTAATTTGTCATTATTGTGATGTCTATCGTGATCGCGTTTTCCTTTTTTATCCATACGCTTGTCGAACGCTTCTTGTAAATCGATTCCCGTTTGGTTTGCTAAACATAAAACTACAAATAATACATCGGCCAATTCTTCTCCCAAATCTTTATCCTTATCACTTTCTTTTTCGCTTTGCTCTCCGTAACGCCTCGCAATAATACGGGCTACTTCACCAACTTCCTCGGTGAGTTGTGCCATATTGGTGAGCTCGTTAAAATAACGAACGCCATGTTCTTTTATCCAATCGTCTACTATGTGTTGGGCGTTTTGTATGTTCATGATTGTGCTTTTTTAATTACTTTCAAAATTACTAAAACAATTATACATGGTAAACCAATATATTTTATTTCGCTTAAAATGACTTGAATTCCCCAATCGGAAAAAAAGTCTTTAATGCCTAATGGCGACACCTTTATTTCTCTAAAAGGAAAGAAAAAACGATCGTTATTAAAAGGTATAAAAAACCCAACGCCCATACCTCCAGAAGTCATAGCATCCAGAATACCGTGTGATAAGGTCGATAAAAAAATGACTGAAAACCAAACCACTTTATTTCGTTTACCAACAGCAACCATAATTAATAAAGACCACAACATCGCGAAAAGAATAGAATGTGAGAATCCGCGATGTCCCAAAGGATGCGGATAAGGAATTCCAAAACTAAAACTTAATACATCTAAATCTGGAAGCACCGTAGAGGCAATGGCAAAAAAAACCAAAAGTTTTGAATTGTTATCAGTAATAACTTTTGATACGGTATAACCAACAACACTATGACCTAATACCGATGCCATTAGTCTTTGCTTTTTGTGTCTATAATAATGGTTACTGGCCCATCATTGAGTAGTTCTACTTTCATATCTGCTCCGAATTCTCCTGTACCGATAGGCTTGCCGAGGTCATTTTCTAATTGACTAATAAAGTTTTCATATAAAGGAATTGCAATATCGGGTTTTGCCGCTTTAATATAACTGGGCCTATTGCCTTTTTTTGTATTGGCATGTAAGGTAAACTGGCTTACAGCAATGGCGTCGCCATGAACATCTAAAAGCGATTTATTCATAACATCATTTTCATCTCCAAAAATACGCAGATTTACAATTTTTTTTGATAACCAATTAATGTCTTCTTGGTCGTCTTCATTAATAATACCTAGCAGAATTAAAAGCCCTTTTTCAATAGTTGCTACTTGCTCTCCATCAATGGTTACACTGGCACTTGAAACACGCTGAATTACGACCTTCATTCTTTCTCCCAATTATCAGTTCTGTAATGCTCGTCTTCGCCCTCTAAAATTTGTAAATAACTTTTATAACGTGAAAAAGCAATTTCGCCATTTTCCAAAGCATCTTTAACAGCGCACTTCGGTTCTTTTATGTGCAAGCAATTGTTAAACTTACAATCTTGTTTTAATGCAAAAAGTTCCGGGAAATAATCGCCGATTTCTTCCTTGTCCATATCGACAACACCAAAGCCCTTAATTCCTGGTGTATCAATAATTTTTGCGCCAAAACTTAAATCAAACATCTCGGCAAAGGTTGTTGTATGTTGTCCTTGCATGTGTTGGGTTGAAATTTCTTTAATTTTTAAATTCAAAGTCGGTTCAATCTTATTCACTAAAGTCGATTTTCCAACGCCTGAATGCCCTGTAAACATACTCACCTTATCTTTCATGAGTTGTTTTACCTTATCGATATTCTTCCCTGACTTAGCCGAAATACCAATACACTCATAACCTATTTTTCTATAGAGTGCCGCCAAATATTTTACTTCCAATAAAGTATCTTCATCATACGTATCGATTTTATTAAAAAGCAATACGGCTTTAATAGAATAGGCTTCAGCAGTGATTAAAAACCGATCTATAAAACTTGTAAAGGTTGGTGGATTATCAATGGTGACGAGCAAAAATACTTGATCTATATTTGCCGCAATGATATGGGTTTGTTTAGAAAGATTAACCGATTTTCGAACGATATAATTCTTCCGGTCATAAATATTATCAATGATTCCAGAAACTTGATTGTTATCGGTTTCCAACTCAAAATTTACATAATCTCCTACCGCAATCGGGTTCGTACTTTTAATACCTTTTATACGGAACTTTCCTTTAATACGGCATTCGTAGGTCTCGCCAAGTTCTGTTTTAACGGTGTACCAACTGCCTGTAGATTTATAAACGATTCCTGTCATTACTGGCAAAGATGGAAATAATTATAATACATAACAAAAAAGCCTCACAATTGCGAGGCATTTTTTTAATGATTTATAATCTTCTCTTGATGATTAATAGATTCTTGATGAATTGCCTTAAACATGCGCAAAATAAATTCCTCGCTCAACCCTTTTTCTTCACCTTCAAGAACCATATTGCCCAAAATTTCATTCCATCGTTTAGATTGCAAAACAGCAACATTTTTTTTCTTTTTAAGATGCCCTATCCCATCAGCCGATTTCATCCGCTTACCGAGTAACTCAATAATTTGATTATCTACAACATCTATTTGAGCTCTTAAGTTATTAAGACTAGAATTGTATTCCGCTTCAGGATCAGATTCCTTTCTAATCTTTAAATCCTTCATTATTTGCACTAAACTCGCCGGTGTTACTTGCTGTGAAGCATCGCTCCATGCATTATCCGGATCAAAATGGGTTTCAATCATTAGGCCATCATAATTCAAATCTAACGCCGTTTGAGATACATCTAAAACCATATCTCTTTTTCCTGTAATATGCGAAGGGTCATTAATTATTGGTAAATCCGGGAATTTAGATTGTAACTCAATAGCCAGTTGCCATTCCGGGTTATTTCTATATTTAGATTTTTCGTAGGTGGAAAATCCACGATGAATAACACCCAAATTTTTAATATCGGCACTTGCCAAACGCTCAATGGCACCTAACCATAGTGCCAGATCTGGATTTACCGGATTTTTAACCAATACCACTTTGTCGGTTCCTTTTAAAGCATCTGCAATTTCCTGAACTATAAATGGACTTACCGTTGATCGAGCACCGATCCATAATAAATCGATATCATGTTCTAAAGCCAATTCTACGTGGGCTCTATTCGCAACTTCGGTCGCGGTTTTTAGACCTGTTTCTTCTTTAACTTTTTGAAGCCACTTTAATCCTAATGCGCCAACGCCTTCAAACATTCCCGGTCGTGTTCGAGGCTTCCAGATGCCTGCTCTATAATAATTTACGTCGGTATCTTTTAGCTCGTGTGCTATTTTTAATACTTGCTCTTCTGTTTCTGCGCTGCAAGGCCCTGCAATCACTAATGGGTGATCTAATTGTAAATCATCTAACCATGTTCTCATTTGTTTCGAATTCTCCATGTTCTTTTTTATTATGTTGCTTAAGCTATTCCGTTTAATATTTGTTTAATGTGATTTGTGTCTTTCATTTCTTTATAGATAGCGTCAAAATCGTCGCTCTCCATAAATACTTTAAATTGTGATAAGTTATTTATATACTCTTCTAAAGTTTCGATAACATTCGTTCTGTTTTGTTTAAAAATTGGCGTCCACATTTCTGGTGAACTCTTTGCTAATCGTACCGTAGATTCAAAGCCACTACCCGCCATATCAAAAATATCGCGTTCGTTTTTTTCCTTTTCAATGACAGTTTTTCCTAACATAAACGAACTAATATGTGACAGATGAGACATATAAGCGATGTGCTTATCGTGAGACTCCGGGTTCATATAACGAATACGCATCCCAATATTCACAAATAAATCGATGGCTTTTTGCTGAAGCTTAAAGGCGGTTTTTTCTACTTCGCAAATGATGTTCGTTTTGTTTTGATACAATTCAAGAAACGCTGCTTTTGGTCCAGAAAACTCTGTTCCTGAAATGGGGTGTGTCGCCAGAAAGTTTCTGCGCTTTGGATGGTTGGCAACCACTTTACAAATATCAGATTTTGTTGAACCAACATCCATGACTAAAGTATCGTCCGAAACGCTATCTAAAATTTTGGGCAGTTCGATTACCGAAGTATCCACTGGAATTGCTAATACTACCAAATCGCCATTTTTAAGATCCTCAAATTCAGCTTTTGCATCAATAATATTAAGGGATAACGCTTCTTCTAAATGTTCGGCATTATTGTCGATGCCATAAATAACGGCCTTTGGAAGTAGTTTTTTTATGTTTAAGGCTAAACTACCGCCTATTAATCCCACGCCAATTATATATATATTCTTCATCGTATTCTTGCTATTGCTTCTTCTAAATCTTCGGTTTCTGCACATAAAGAAAACCTTATGTAGCCTTCACCTTTACTTCCAAATATGGTTCCTGGTGTTATAAATATGTGATTGTTTTTAAGTACTACATCTATAAACTCTTCCGCTTTAACAAATGCCGGTAACTTTGCCCATACAAAAAGTCCGACGGCATTTTTATCATAGGTACAGTTTAAAGCTTCTGCCAATTGCCATACCAATTCCCGTCGTCGCTGGTACACACTATTTAAGGTTACAAACCACATTTCTGAACATTTCAAAGCTTCAATGGCACCTTTTTGAATGCCATAAAACATCCCGGAATCCATGTTACTCTTCACTTTTAAAATGTTAGAAATATGCTTGTTATTACCAATGACCATACCTACGCGCCAGCCAGCCATATTAAAGGTTTTACTTAAAGAGTTTAACTCTAAACACACATCTTTAGCACCACTTATACTTAAAATACTCTTCGGCGAATCGTTTAATATAAAGCTGTACGGATTATCATTTACTATTAAAATGTCGTGTCGTTTTGCAAAAGCAACTAGATCTTCAAATAATTGTGTCGTTGCTTGTGCTCCTGTTGGCATGTGTGGATAATTAACCCACATCAATTTTACGTTGCTTAAATCTAACTGTTCCAGAACCTCTATATCTGGTAACCAGTTATTAGCTTCATCCAATTCATAGAATAGTGGTTTTGCCCCTACAAGTTTTGTTACCGACTGATAGGTTGGATAGCCTGGATTTGGAATTAACACAGCATCGCCTTCATTCAAATACGCCATAGAGATATGCATGATGCCTTCCTTACTTCCCATTAACGGAAGAATCTCTGTCGTTGGGCTTAAATGTACATAAAAGTGTTTAGCATAAAATTCTGCCATAGCCTCTCTTAACTCTGGCAAACCCTGATAACTTTGATATTTATGAGCGTTAGAATCTTGTAAACTTTCGATTATAGCATCAATAACTTTTTGAGGTGGTTGTAAGTCCGGACTCCCAATGCCTAAATTAATTATAGGCTTGCCACTAGCTTTAAGGAGGTTTACCTCTCTTAATTTTTTAGAGAAGTAGTACTCTTCAACGGTATGCAATCGATTAGCGACTTCAATCATAATTTTGCATTTTTATATTCGCCTAAAATTTTGAATTCTTCAGACATAATAGCCATAATTGACTTTGCCTTTTTGAAATCTTTATAATTTTCGAAAGTTATATCAACAAAAAAAGAATATTTCCAAGGTGTTTCAATTTTTGGCATCGATTGAATTTTTGTCAAATTTAGTTTACAATCACTCATTACATTGAGCATCGCTGCCAAACTTCCGCGTTTATGTTCGGTATCAAATTTTATTGACGCCTTATTAATTTCACTTACCGGGAATTCATGATTTTCACGTTTTACAATGACAAATCTCGTTTCGTTATGTTTTA